>JAAZEB010000126.1 GCA_012512505.1 Armatimonadota bacterium
CTATTAGGAAGCCGCATTGCCGCGGCGCTCCGCTACTCTCCCAGGCAGCTAGCCGGAGTGCCCGAGCCATCGGGCTTCACTCTGTTAGGAAGCCGCATTGCTGCGGCGCTCCGCTACTCTCCCAGGCAGCTAGCCGGAGTGCCCGAGCAATCGGGCCTCTGCCGGGCGGCCGCATTGCTGCGGCACCCCCACTGCTCTACCTTGGAAATGGTTTCTTGCCACCCGCCTAGCTCTTGGACTAGCGACAGAGCCCCATTTTCATCATCCTGGGTGCCCGCCCGCCGGCCATGGGGGACTCCTGCGGCGGCCGGCGGGACGCCGGCGATCCGACCGCGTGCCTGATGGTAGGCGAGGGGGTGTGGCTACCGCAGTCCGCTCTTGCTGCGGGTGTACTGCAGCTCCACCGCCGCCTTGCGATGCTCGAGGCAGGCCCGGCTGATCTCAATCACCTCTTCCGCCTCGTAGGTGCTCATCGTGCCGATGGTGACCATATCGCAGTCGCGGATAGTGTTCCAGACGAAGGCCAGCCCGGTGGGCGGCAGCAGCCGGCCGGCGGCCAGCGGCTTGATCGTCATCACCGGTTTCTTCGCGTTCTCGAAGATCCGCTGCAGCCAGTCGGTCTCCACCTGGCAGAGGAAGCCGGCGGCGTTGTAGGGCTGGATGTAGGTCTCCACGTCGGCGTTGCAGGCGTCGGAGCAGGTGATCGCTTCCGGGGTGTGGCTGCTGAGGCCGGGCACCATGCCGGCCGCGCGCACGTAGGCAAGGTGCTCCTGAAGCTGTGGGCTCAGGCAGCGGTTCACCCGGTCCAGGCGTGGGTCGGTAACGCACTGGTGCGGGAAGCAGAACGTGCCGCGCAGCTCCCGCGCTTCATCCACGGACGCCTTCCAGGTGTCCGGGTTGTCGTGCTCCTTGTAGGCCGGGGTGGTGACCCACAACATCGGCACGCCAACGCGCTGCTCCACCTCGTCCAGCGCCTGCCGGACGAATGTGTTGGGCATGCTCATGAAGGCGTTGCAGCCGTGGCGGGCAAACACCTCCAGCACCTTCGCCATCTTGGCGGGGGTGTCAAACAACTCTTTGATCAGCCGGTCTTTGGCCTGGCTGGTGTGCGAGTAGCCCAAAAACCAATTGCTGCCGGCGATCAGGCGCGGCATCGAGACCCCGCCGACCATCGTGCGCGGAAACTGCTCCATCCTGCACCTCCTACCGCGGGTTGCGTGTCGCTCACTTCGACAGCGAGAGCCCCTCCTCCTTGAGCGGCTGCAGGGCGCGAGGTCACCCGCGGCAGGAGAAGCGGCCGCCGGCCCGAACATGGGCGTCAGCCGGCCGCCGTCGCGCCGGCCACGAAATGCCTCTGAAACGAGAACCGGAGGAGCGTTCTGCACCGGCAGGGCCGGCAGGTGCTTCCCCGGTGTGGGAGAGCCGTATGTCGAGTGCAGCCGCCGAGTATGATCGCCGCGCGGCCGTAGTGCGGCACCTCAACGTCCACTACCCGGTGCCGGAGTTTGGGTCGCTTTCCGAGTGGAAGGCGCGCGCCCGGGAACTGCGCGCGCACATTCTAGCCTGCGCCGGCCTGCTGCCGGCCCCGGAGCGTTGCCCGCTGACCCCGATCGTCACCGGCTACATCGAGGGAGACGACTACACCATCGAGAGGGTGGCCATCCAAACGCTGCCCGGCTTCTGGCTGGGCGGCAACCTCTACCGCCCCAAGGGGAAGACCGGTCCCTTCCCGGGCATTGCCAACCCGCACGGACACTGGCAGACCGGACGCATCGAGCACCAGGAGCTGGGCTCGATCCCGGCGCGCTGCATCACCTTCGCCCGCATGGGCTGTGTCGCCTTCGCCTACGACATGATCGGCTACAACGACACCGACCAGGTGCCGCACACCTTTGGCGGCGACCGTGAGGCGCTCTGGGGCATCAGCCTGGGCGGGCTGCAGCTTTGGAACAGCATCCGCGTGCTGGACTACCTGGAGTCGCTGCCGGACGTGGACCGACGGCGCCTGGCCTGCACCGGTGCCTCTGGCGGTGGCACGCAGACCTTTCTCCTTAGCGCCGTGGATGACCGCGTGAAGGTGGCGGCGCCGGTGAACATGATCTCGCTGCACATGCAGGGCGGCTGCCTCTGCGAGAACATGCCCAACCTGCGGGTGGATTGCACCAACGTGGAGATCGGCGCGCTGATGGCGCCGCGTCCCCTGCTGATGGTGGCCGCCACCGGCGACTGGACGAAGAACACGCCCACCGAGGAGTTCCCGGCGATCCAGAGCGTCTACCGCCTGATGGGTGCCGAAGATCGGGTGCAGTACGTCCGCTTCGACGCACCGCACAACTACAACCTCGCCAGCCGCGAGGCGGTCTACGCCTGGTTTGGGCGCTGGCTGCTGGGCATCACCGACCCGGAGCAGCTCCGGGAGCGGCCGTTCCCGCTGGAGAACCCGCGCGACCTGCGCACCTTCCCCGGCACCGAGCGTCCGGAGGGCCGCCTCGGCCCGGCGGAGCTGACGCAGTCGCTCATCCAGCGCAGCGAGGCCCAGCTTGCCGCTGCCTGGCCGCGTGACCGCGAGAGTCTGCGGCAGTTCCGCGCCACCTACCTGCCGGTGTTGCGGCACAGCCTGGGGGCCGAGGTGCCTTCTCCCGGTGAGGTGGTGGCCGAAGCGGCGGCGGAGCCACAAGTCTGCGGGCGCGTGCGGGCTGAGCGCCTCTTCCTCGGGCGCAAAGGGCGTGGCGAGCGCGTGCCGGCATTGCTCCTCACCCGGGCCGACCGGACGCGCCCGGCGCCGGGCGTGGTGGCCGTCTCTCCCGAAGGCATCGCCGGCTGCTACGACACGGCCACCGGCCAGCCGGTGCCCCTGATCCAGAGCCTGCTGGGGAAGGGGAGGGCGGTGCTCCTCCTCGATGCCTTCCTCACCGGCGAGTCGCGGGCGCCGGAGTCGCGCGCGAAGGAGATCGGCGAGATCAAGTTCTTCACCACCTACAACCGCACCGACACCGACAACCGCGTGCAGGACATCCTGACGGCGTTGGCCTACCTGCGCCAGCGCCGGGAGGTCTCACGGGTGCAGTTGGTTGGCACCGGTGTGGCCGGGTTGTGGGGCCTGCTTGCCTGCGCCCTCGACACGAAGGTGGAAGCCGCCGCCCTCGACCTAGCCGGCTTTGACCCCGAAGATGACGCGTGCTACCTGGAGACGCTGTGGGTGCCGGGCCTGCGGCGCGCGGGCGATCTGCGCACGGCGGCGGCGCTGTGCGCGCCCCGACGCCTGCTGCTGCACGGGGCCTCCCCAAACTTCCCGGCGGAACGGCTGCGCGAGGCCTACACGGCGGCCGGCAAGCCGGATGCCGGCACCGTGGTGCTGGAGCCTGCTGGCGATGCCGGCGTGCTCGCTTGGCTAACGCGGTAGCGCACGGCGGCACGGTTGCTGCGCCCCGCGTGGGGGCCTCCCGGATGCCCGGGGGGCCCTTTTCTTGGGTACGGGGCAATCGGCGGCCCTGGCTACCGCGTTCTGGATGCGCGCCGCACCTTCACATCAGCTCCTTGGTCCAGGTGGCAGGGGCGTTGCCGGTAGTCAACTCCAGGCCGTTCTCGAGGTAGCGCATCGGCTGCGGACCCAACTCCTTTGCCCAAGCGACCATCCGCCGGATGCCCGCATCCAGCGGCACGGTGGTGCGATAGCCGAGGAGGCGTTGGGCCTTCTCCAGCGTGCAGTAGGCCTCGCGCACCTCCTTGGGCCGCGGCGGCAAGTAGACCGGACGCAGCGCCTCCGGCGGGTTGTCGGGGTCATAGCCGAAGTGGCGCAGCACCAGGCGGGCCACCTCGTTGATGGAGTGCTCCTCGCGCGGGCCGATGTTGAAGATCTCGCCGTTGGCCGCGTCGTCAAAGCCGGCGCGCAGGCAATAGGGGGTGAAGTCGTCAACATGCGAAAAGGCACGCTTCTGCTCGCCGTCCCCGTAGATGTAGAACGGCCGGCCCTGCAGCAGGCGGTTGATGAAGATGGCAATGACGTTGCGGTAAGGATCGGCCAGGTTCTGGCGCTCGCCATAAACGTTGTGCGGCCGGATGATCGTATACTGAAACCCGTGGACCTCGGCCAGGATCTCGGTGGAACGCTCCATCGACGCCTTGGCGATGGCGTAGATATCTTCCGGCAGGCGTGGCATCTCCTCGCTGAACGGCACCGGCTGGGCGCCGTAGACACTCATCGAGGAGATCAGCACCATCTTGCGCATCCCCTCCCGGATGGCCGGCACCAAGACGTGCAGGTAAGCCAGGTAGTTGCGCTCGGTGCTGCTGATCGGCGTGAACTGGCTGCGCCCCTCCGTCGCATCCGCCGCCATGTGGAAGATGATCTCCGGCCGATGCTGGCGGATGTAGGCGTCCGTCGCTTCCTGGTCCCTCAGGTCGAGGACGGTGAACTCGCTCTGCGGGTGAACGTTCCGCCAGTAACCCCCGGACATGTCGTCCACCCCGTAGACCTGGTGCCCCTCCGCCACCAGGGCATCGACCAGGTGCGAGCCCATGAAGCCCGCGGCCCCCGTTACCAGCACTCGTTTCCGTTCTCGTGGCATCGCTCTTCCCCGCCAAGCGTACTACCCCCACCCGCTTTCAGGCAGCGGGTGGCGGCACGGCCATTATAGCACAGCGCTGTCCACCCGGCAACGCCGCCCCCGATGCCAGCGCCCAGGAACCAGATTGCTACAGGCAACTGGCCGGAGTGCCCGAGCAATCGGGCTCCGTTGGGAGGGAGTCTCCCACCGGCAGCGGTTTGGGGTGCCGCGAACCGTACGCGCCCCTACCGCCACCCGGAGACCTACGAACGGCCCGCGTAGGCACCCTCGACCAATCGGCATCAGGAGACGCATCCTATACCGGGGGCTGCGTCTCCAACGGCGGCCGGCGGGACGCCGGCGATCCGACCGACTCCCATTCCGGTTGCGGGGGGAGGAGACGGCCACCGCACAGGGAATGAGGAGGCAAACCTGCCGGGGAGGGGAAGGCAACCGTGGGTGACTGGGTGCCGCTAGCGCAGAATCGGTGGCTGTGGCGCGATACCTGCAACGTCTACGTGCTGCAGGAGGGCGAAAGCGCGCTGCTGATCGACCTGGGCGATGGCAGCGTTCTCGACGCGCTGCCGCGGATTGGGGTGCGGCAGGTGGAGTGGGTGTTGTTCACCCACCACCACCGCGAGCAGTGCCAGGGGGCTGCCCGGCTGCGCGGCACCGGTGCCCGGGTGGCCGTGCCCGGCGCCGAACGCGCCTTCTTCGAGGACCCGCTCTGCTTCCGGCGCATGCGCCCCCGCCTCGATGACCCCTATAGCTGCTATGGCTCCAGCTACCTGCGCCCCCCACGCACGCCGGTTGCTGTCGATCACGCCTTCGCCCCCGCCGACTCGTTCGCGTGGCGCGGGCTGGAGCTGTGGGTGGTTCCCACGCCCGGGAACAGCCCGGGGCATACCGCCTATCTGCTGCGCCACGGCGAGGAGTGGGTCGCCTTCTCCGGTGACCTGATGCTGGATGGCGCCCGGATGCACACCTGGTACGATACCGAGTGGGACTACGGCTACGCCGCTGGCCTGAAGGCGCTCTACGAAAGCGTGGTCACCGTGGAGCGCTTCAGCCCAGCGTGCCTCTACCCGGCACACGGCCCGGTGGTGACCGACCCGGCGCGCCAGTTTCCGCTTTACCGGGAGAAGCTGCGGCACTTCACTGGCCGCTACCTGCGCGGCTGGGACATGCAGTTTCCCTCCGACGACGCAGAGACGATCTCCCGGCCCTCCGCCGTGCCGCACCTCTGGCAGCTCTCTCCCCACCTCTACCGCTATGGGAACACCGGCTTCGGCCCCAACTTCACCCTGATCCTCGCCGACAGCGGGCGGGCGCTTCTTGTGGACTTCGGGTGCGTGCCCGACGACGCCTGGTGGGACCGCACCTTCGCGCTGATGCGGGAGCGCCTCGGCCTGAAGTCGATCGATGCCGTGATCATCACTCACATGCATGGCGACCACATCGTGCAATGCCCCTACCTGCGCCAGCGGTTTGGCACGCAGATCTGGACGCTAGACCGCATCACCGAGCTGTTCGAGCACCCGGAGCGCTTCGACTATACCTGCCCGATCAGTGCCTACGGCGGCCCCGAGCGCATCCCGATCGACCGCTCCTTCCGCGCCGGTGAGACGCTGGAGTGGGAAGGGATCTCCTTTACCTTCGACTGGCTGCCGGGGCAGACCGAGTTTGGCCTCTGCCTGCACGCCGAGATAGACGGGCGGCGCGTGGCCTGGACGGGCGACAACGTCTACGCCAGCAGCAGCGACTCCGGGCACGACGCGGTGATGGCGCGCAACAGCGGCATCCTAGAGGAAGGCTACCTCTACTGCGCTGAATACCTCTGCCGCCTGCAGCCCGACCTGATTCTGGCCGGGCACTCGTCCGTCATCCCTAACCCCGCCGCGCAGCTCGAACGCTTCCGCCGGTGGTCCTACGAGATCCGCGACGCATTCCAGGCCCTCAGCTCCGACCCGGATTACCGCTACTGGTTCGATCCCTTCTGGGTGCGCGCTTATCCCTATCGCTCGTGGGTAGTTCCCGGTGGGCGCTGCGAGCTGACCGTGAGCGTGCGCAACTTCTACGACCGCCCGCAGTCGCACCGGCTGATGGTGCGTGCCCCGGAGGGCTGGGGGGCCGATCCGGCCGTGCTGGAAGGCACGACGCCGGCTGAAGGGCGCACGGAGCACCGGCTGTCGCTGGCGGTGCCCCCCACCGCCGCGCCCGGGGTGGCGATGGTGACCTTCGACGTGCAGCGCGACGGGGTGCGCGAGGGGGAGCTCTTCGACGCGCTGGTGCAAGTCGAGGCATAATAGAGAGCCGTTCGTGGTGCGGCAGCCAACGCTCCGCGATGGCCGTGCTGCGAATGGGTGGGCCCGTTTGGCAAGCACGCGGAGGGCGCGATGGCACACTCACGGGAGGAGGATCAGGATCGCGGTCGGCACCGCCGATGGCGCCGGTGGGCCCGGCTCGTGTTGGGCGCCCTGGCGTTGGCGGCCGCCCTCGTCTGTCCCGCCGGCGGCTACGCCGCGCCCGAACTGCGCCGCATCAAGGTGGAGGGGATCACCCTCACCTATCCCGTGGAGCTCGAAGCCGAAGCTCAGGCGGTGGCCCGGCAGATCCCGGACACCCTGGTGCCGGCCAGGGAGACGTGCCTGCGCGTGCGTCGGGCCTTCGTCGGCGGCACGGCCGCGCGTGCCATCGGGAAGAGGCTCGGCTGTTCACTGAGCGGGGCCACACCCAGAGCGTGGGCGTCTGCCCTCGGCGGAGTGGCGGACGCAGCGGCATCTCCGTTCGAGCGAGTGCGCCTCTTCTCCGAATCCGAGGTGCAGGCTGCCGGCGGTCTGCAGCCGGGCGGACTGACGGTGACGCGAAAGATGGGCCGCGACACCCTCACCTTCACCCTGTCGTGGGGCACCAGGCGCCCCCTGGCCGGCCAACGCCCGGAGAAGCGCCCCATACTCGCAATCGTGGCCGGTACAGACCTCTCTCCGTACCGGGAGTTCGCGAAAACGCTTCCCGCCCTCTTCTTCCACGAGATGGCGGAGTTCGCCCTGGTCGCGGAGAAGGTCACCGGCTACGCCTTCTACTACCCGTCCTCACGCTGGTTCAACGAAGGCGTGGCTACCTGGGTGGCGCTGCAGGTGGTCGAGGACCTGATGCCAGACCTCTCGGAGGCCTGCCGGGCCGCGCTCTTGCCGGATGAGGGAGAGACGGCCCTGCGAAACGATGTGAATCTGCTCACCTGGCGGCAGAACAGCTACCAGGATTCCCCCGATCCCTGGGTGTCTTCCCCGGAGGTCATCCGGGCGCACTACCTCTGCGCGGCGGAGACCGTGGAACGGATTCTACGCGGCCAGCCGCCGGGCACGCTGCCGGCCGTGCTGGGCCGGCTCAAGAAAGAGGAGGTGCCCGACAACCGGACCATCTGCCGGGTGGTTCGCGAGGTCACCGGCGTGGACGCGCTGGCAATCCTGCGGGAGTACAGCAACGTCTGGCCGGCGGTCACACGGGTGCTCGTGCCGGACGCCTGGGACCTGAAGGACGCACCGTCGCCGCCGTGACGCCGTGTGGCCGGACAGGCACGGCGGGAGCCTCGCGCTCCCGGGGCCGTCGGAGCGCGAGGGGCTCGCCCTGCAGGACCCCGCGTACGCGAACAGGGCCGCGCAGCACTACCGCGCGGCCCCATGGGGAGCGTGACTATTCAGTAGGTGTTCAGGACGTGTGAGCACGATCTCCCATTCCTGAACTCCTGCACCTACTCCTGCTCCACGTCCGGAGTCTGCTCCTGCTCCTCCGCGTTCGGAGTCTGCTCCTGCACCGCCTCGGGCTCCTGCTCCGGCGGGCTCAGGATCTCGACGGCCGCGGCCACCCCGTTGATGAAGTAGGCGTTGTTCACATCGCCGTACTTCTCAATCGTCGGCGCCTTCTTGGACATGGTGATCTTCACCTCCATGTCCTTCTGGATCGCGGTGCGGATCGCCTCCGGGCCCGCGGCGCCAGCCTCGACGAAGGCGCCGAGCAACTTGGTGGTCTCCTCAATCTGGACCAGGTAACGCACCTTCTTGCCGGTGGTTGGGTAGAGCCAGAGGAGGGAGACCGGCACCGGCTCCGCGTTCGGCGAAGCGATGTGGTTGTAGGTGGTGGTGACCCCGGAGAGGTACACCCCATCCTTCAACCGCGCCGGCGGGAGCACCTTTACCGAGATGGGCACCTGGTTGCTGACGGTAACGACCACCTGGTCGCCCACCGCGATGGCGGTCGTCCACAGCTTGGCCGACACCGCACCACGCGAGGTGACAACCTTCGTCTTCGCGGGCTGCAGCTTGAACGATTTCTTGTTGTCTACCCGCAAGACGTTGTTGGCGAAGGCTGTCACCTTACCCTTCACCTCAGTGGTCTTGGCGGCAGGCTTCTTGGCGGCGGCCTTCTTGGCGGCAGCCTGCGCGCCGGTGCTGCCGGCAAGCAGTGCGATACCGAGCGCCAAACCCATGCCCACGAACAGGCGGCGACGCGCGACAAAACTCATACGATTCCTCCTTCTGCTGGGTGTTGCTCCGATCGGGCCACATCGGCGTCCGCCGCGGCGGCGCCCGCGCACCGAGAGATGGCTCCCACGGGTTCATTATCGGCAGGCACGGGCCGCTTCTCCATGGTGCATAGCCCGGCACGTTTCCTTGTGACGCTGGTCCATCGCGGTTGGTTCGCCCGCGGCGCCCCCCAACCCTCCGCGTTCCCTACCGCACAGCGCCAGAGAGTTTAGGTTTCCACCACGACCTTAATCACTTCCCGGTTCCAAGGGAGGTCCGCCGGCATTTCCGCCTCGGGCACGAGTAGGGGAGAGGTTGCCAGCAGGGCAAGGCCCTCCGGCACCGCGTGGAACGGAAGGACGTGGGTGATGTACGGCTTGGTGCTCAGCCGGCCGGCGGCCAGGAGGCGCTCGGCGACGCGCATTGCCGCCGCGGCCGTTTGTGGCGAGCCTTCGTTGGCCATGTTGAGGCTGAGTGCCTTTATCTCCCACTGAAGCAGATTGACGTTGACCGTGTGCTCCACGTGGTAGGTGCCGAAGATGGTGACGTTTCCCTCGTTGCGCACCAGCTCGATGCACTGGCGTGCGACGCTGGGGATGCCCACCACGTCGATGACCACGTCCGGCTGGGCGCCCAGCAGGGCCGGCACCGCCCGCAGCGGGTCGTCGCGGCGCGGGTTGATGGTGAAGTCGGCGCCCAACTGCTTTGCCAGCGCCAGGCGGTTGTCGTACAGGTCGATGGTCACCACGCGGGCGGCGCCGCGGACGTGGGCCGCCTGGGTGACTGCCAGGCCGGCGGAGCCGGCGCCGAAGACGGCGACCAGGTCGCCCGCTTGCACGGCACGGGTGCCATGCACGGCGATCGGCACCTGCTGGGCCGGGGCGCCTTCCACGAAGCTCATCGCTTCCGGCAGCCGGCCGAGGGCCACGGTGCGCGCGACGCAGTAGTCAGCAAAGCCCCCGCCGCGCGCCGGGCCGCGCAGGAAGACGCGGTCGCCCTCCTGCCAGCCCTGCACCCCGGGGCCAAGGCGCTCGATGACGCCGGCGACCTCGTGCCCGAAGTGGGCGCCGCTGCAGTGTGGCATGACGCCGTAGTACTTCCAGTAGACCAGGTCGGTGCGGCTGCAGAAGCTGCACGCCTTCACCCGAACCAGCACCTCGTCGACGCCCGGTTCCGGGATCGGCACCTCACGCAGCGCGATCTCCTCCCGGCCCACGATCTGCCATTGCCTCATCGCGGTCCTCCTGTTCCTCACTCCGCCTCGGTTATCAGCCGTGTCAGGTCGCCAATCTGGAGGAAGAGCGACTGGATCTCGGCAAGGATGCGCAGGCGGTTGACACGCAGCGGCTCGTCGTCGCTCATCACCAGCACGTTGTCGAACAGCTCATCCAGTGGAGCCGCCAGTTCTCCCAGGATGCCGAGGGCGCCGGGGTAATCGGCCTCGCGCAGCGCCCGCAGTGCCCGCGGGCGCACGTCGAGGTAGGCGCCGTAAAGCGCTTGCTCTGCTTCCTCCTGCAGCAGGTCAATGCGCACCTCACCGGGGGGAGCGCCCATCTCAGAGCGCGCGGCGAAGCGCAGCAGGCTGCCGACGCGAATGGCGGCGGAAAGCGTCTCCTGGCACTCGGGCGCCTCCCGGGCGGCCTCCAGCGCCAGGGCGCGAGCCAGCGCGCGGCCAAGGTCGTCGAAGCCGGCATCGAGCACGGCATCGGCGGTGTCGTAGCGCACGCCTCGTTCGGCCAGGAAAGCCTCTAAGCGCAGGCGCAGGAAGTCGAGCAGCGCGGCGCGGGTCACCTCCAGACTGCGCCAACCGGGGCCCCGGTCGCCATAAAGCGCGTAGGCGGTGGCACAAAGCGCGCCCAGGGAGAGCGGTGGCGCCTCCAGTAGGATCGCCACCAGGCCGGCCGCCTGTGGGTGCAGCCCATAGGGATCCTGTGCGCCGGTGGGCACCAGGCCGATGGCAAAGTGGCCGGTGAGGGTGTCGATGCGGTCGGCCACGCTGAGAATGCGGCCGGCCTCCGTGCGCGGCAGAGCGTCGCCCGGCGCGATGGGTCGGTAGTGATCGGCAATTGCCTCGGCTACCGGCTCCGGCTCGCCGGCGTGCCGCGCGTAGACCCGGCCGATCACCCCCCGCAGTTGCGGCAGCTCGCGCATCATCCCGGTGGCTAGGTCGGCCTTGGCCAGGTGGGCGGCACGCAAGGCGTCCTGGCGCCCCGGTTCATCCACCGGCCAGACATCGCAGAGATACCCAGTAAGCGAGACGAGACGCTCCGTCTTCTCCAGCAGCGTGCCCAGCCGGTCCTGGTAGGTGATGCGCGCCAGCGCCGGCACGCGCTCGGCGAGGGGCACCTCCAGATCTTCCTGGTAAAGGAAGCGGACGTCGGCAAAGCGAGCCTGCAGCACGCGCTCGTTTCCCGCGCGCACCTGCTCCAGCCCCTCCGTGCCGCCGTCGCGCACGCCGATGAAGTGCGGAAGCAAGGTGCCATCCGGCGCGGTGACCGGGAAGTAGCGCTGCTGCTGGCGCATCACCAGCACGAGGGCCTCGCGCGGCAGGCTGAGAAACTCGGCCGCGAACGCCCCCCGGAAGGCCGTGGGCCACTCCACCCGAAAGGTGACCTCCTCCAGCAGCGCCTCGTCGTGCGCCTGCGCCCCCACCGCCCGGCCCAGATCCTCCACCTGGGCGCGGATCACCTCCCGCCGCTCGTCCGGATCCAGCATCACCCCCGCCGCGCGCAGCAGACCCCGGTACAAGGAAGCGTCAGGAATCGTAACCGGCATGGCTGCCGAACCCGCCGCAGCGTCCCCGCCGTCCGATGGCTCGTTTGGGGGCGCGTCGCCCTGCGGGCTGGAGGCCAGCGGCGGCCCAAACCGGTGGCCGTAGGTGATCCGCCCGGAGGTGACGCCGTCGAGGGAGAAGGGGATCACCTCGGTGCCGTAGAGAGCCAGCAGCCAGCGAATCGGGCGCGCGAAGCGTTGGCTGCCCTCGCCCCAGCGCATCATCTTGGGGAAGGTCAGGTCGGCGATGATCTCTGGCAGGAGGCGGGCGGCTACCTCTACCGTTGGCCGGCCGGGCTTGGGGCGCTCCACGAAGAGGTACTCGCCGCCGGTCACCCGCTTGACGATCAGATCTTCCGGGAAGACATCCTGGGTGCGGGCGAAGCCGTAGGCGGCGCTGGTGAAGTTGCCATCGGCATCGAGGGCCTGCTTGGCGGAAGGGCCGCGGATCTCTACCACGCTGTCCGGCTGGCGTGGCGCCACGGCGGAGAGGTAGGCGACCAACCGGCGGGGGGTGCCGGCGGTGCGGATCTCGCCAAAGGCGATGCTCTCTTGCCGCAGGCGCTCCGTCAGCGCCTGCGAGAGCTGCGCCAGTGCCGGCCGGATCCAGGCCGCGGGCAGGTCCTCCGTGCCGATCTCCAGCACCAGGTCACTCATCAGCATTCCTTGGCGCCGCCGATAGCGCCCGCGCCCGGCGCGCGTGGGGCCGGCCCGAGGGCCGGTCGAGCCTCATTCGGTAGCCGCCGCGGCGGGCCGCGCCAGCAGTGGGAAGCCGAGCGCCTCCCGCTGGCTCAGGTAGGCTTCGGCGCAGCGCCGCGCCAGGAGGCGTACCCGCTCGATGGTGGCGGCGCGCTCCGCCATGCTGAGGGCGCCGCGGCTGTCTAGCAGGTTGAGGGTGTGCGAGCACTTCAGCGTGTAATCGTAGGCCGGCAAGAGCAGCCCCTGTTCCAGGGCCAGGAGCGCCTCGGCCTCGTAGCCGGCGAACCAGGCAGAGAGGCGCTCGGTGTCGGCTACGTCGAAGTTGTAGCGGCAGCAGGGTGTCTCGGCGTGGAAGCCCAGCTCGGCATAGCGGATCCCCGGCGCCCACTCCAGCTCCCAGATGCTTTCCACTCTTTGCAAAAGCATCGCCAGGCGCTCCGGGCCGTAGGTAAGTTCAACGCTCACCGGCCGCGTGCTGAGACCGCCCACCTGCTGGAAGTAGGTGAACTGGGTGATCTCCATCCCATCCAGCCACACCTCCCAGCCGACGCCGGAGGCGCCCAAGGTAGGCACCTCCCAGTCATCCTCCACGAAGCGGAGGTCGTGCTGGCGAGGATCGATCCCCAGGCAGCGGAGGCTTTCCAGGTAGGTGTCCTGCACGTCATCCGGGGAGGGTTTCAGAAGCACCTGGAACTGGTAGTAGCGTTGGGCGCGGTGAGGGTTCTGCGCGTAGCGCCCATCGCTGGGGCGGCGCGTCGGCTGCACGAAGGCGGCGCGCCACGGCTCCGGCCCCAGGGCGCGGAAGAAGGCATCGGGGTGCATGGTGCCGGCCGCCACCTCCAGATCGTAGGCGACCGGCAGCACGCAGCCCTGGTCGGCCCAGTAGCGGCTGAGGGCGGCGAGCAGTTCCTGCAGTGTCATCCCGGCTTCCCCGGCCGCGAGGCTGCCGGGTGGCCGGCACGTCCTCCGCGCCTTCCCGGATCCGGTGTCAGGCGCCCTCTTCGGGGGCGCGCTCGACCTCGATGTGGAGCTTGGTCACCAGCACTGCCAGCGCGGCGATGCCGAGGACGGCGAGGGCGGTCTGAGGAGCCACAGATAGCTCCTTGACGGTGCGGTTGCCGAACTTCAGCCGCAGGGCGCGGATCGGACCACCGGAGACGGCTTTTTTTAGCTCGTCCAGGAAGCTCATGCCCGCGGCCGCGAGCCCAGCGCCTGCTGTCTCCCGGTCGCGCTCGGCGATGGCAACGGCCTCGGCCACATCGCCGCCCGCTTCCTCCAGCGCGTAGCGAGCCTCCGCGTAGGAGACGCCAACACGCTGCCTCACCTCCTCCATCTTCTGCAGATCGCCCTGCATGTGCGGTCCCTTCCTCGGCAGCCGTGCCGCCGGCTCACTTCTCCTCGACCTGAAGCCTCTGCTCTTGCGTCTCACCCAGGCCGTAAAGCGAGCGCACGATGTTGTGGTAGGTGCGCAACTCCACGATCTCGGGGGCCAGCGCCGAGCTGTACAGCAGATCCCGGGCGCCCCAGGTGCCCACCGCCGTGAAGAAGACGAGGGCGGTGAGCCAGCCCGTCACCAGGCCGGTGGCGCCCCCCATCAGCGCCTCAAACGGTTCCATCGACAGCCAGGTATCGGGGTGAAGCACGTACGTCAGCAGCACCACGGCGCCCATCATCAGCACGAACAGCGCGCCGAGGATCAGCGCCTGGTTGTGCCCGGGATCGGCACTCAGGCGCACCGCCAGCGCCACGGGCGCCGCCCACAGCACCGACAGCTTCATCGCCACGAAAGCGCCGACGGCGGTGAGGAGCCCCATCCCGAAGCCGCGCTTGGCCTCGGCCCCGACGATGCCCCCGATCAGGATCAGCACGACCAGGTCGGTCCAGTTCATCGTGCTCTCCCTGTGTGCGTCATTATAGACGACGCACCTGCGAAAGTCAACACAGCCCCCGCTTCCTTCCCAGGCCCGTGCCCAGCGGCGCGTCGCGCCGGAGCCCGGCAAAAGATGGCCACCGAACGCTCCCGATTCCCCCGCTCAGGAGGGCGCGCCCTGCGACTTGGCAATCGCCAGCGCCCGCGCGAGGAACGCGAACAACTCCTGCAGCGGCTGACGCTCTGCCAGCGGCGCCTCGAACCAGCCGAACTCGGCGGCGAACTCCCCCTTGGTCAGGATGTACTCGAAGGCGAGGGTGTGCCGGTAGGGAAGTTCGTCGTTGGCGTAGTCGATCTGGCAGCCGGGCGTCGCCGGCCAATCGGTGGCGCGGCTGGCCAGCGCCTCCAGGTGCTCGCGCGGCCATAGTTGGCGGCGCGGCGCCAGCAGCAGCTCCAGGTCAAAGGCAGCCAGGAGGGCATCCTCCGGCAGGTAGTCTTCCTCCTCCGTGGCGCGCTGGAGGGCGTAGGCGGCGGGCAGGTCGATGTGGGCCACGATCCGGAAGCGCGGGTTGCTGCCGATGTCCGGGTCATCCTCGCGGAACATGGCGAACAGCTCCGCTTCCACCTCGCCCCAACTCAGATCCACCCGCGGGCTGCCTCCCCACACCTTCACGGGGTCAGTTGCCTCCTCTAGGGCGTCCAAAATCGCCAGCGCCGGGCCGGGCAGGTTCATTCGCTCCTCCGAATAGCTGTTCGCCAACCACCGGCGCAATCCTCTCGCGTGGGCAACAGGAGCCGGCCGCCGTAACGACGAAATGGTGCCCCCAGGAGAAACGATGAGCGTTCCGCAGGAGCCGGCCACCATTCTCATCATCGACGACTCGCCCGCCAACGTGCGCCTGCTGCAGGCCTACCTGCGGCCCACTGGTTACCACGTCGAGGCCGTGTCCGACCCGACGGCGGCGCTGGAGACTGCCCTGCGCGTGCGGCCCGACCTGATCCTGCTGGACGTGGTGATGCCGATGATGGACGGCTACTCGATCTGCCGGGCGCTGCGGGCGCACGAGGAGACGCGCCTGGTGGCCGTGGTGCTGGTGACGGTGCTCAACGCCCCCGAGGCGCGTATCGCCGGCCTGGAGGCGGGCGCGGACGACTTCCTTTCCCGGCCGATTGACCGCGTAGAGCTACTGGCGCGGGTACGCTCGCTGGTGCGGCTGCGGCGGCTGGTTCAAGCGCAGCGGGAACACGACCGACAGCGAGCGGCGCTGGAGAAAACGCTGGCGATCGAGCACGTGCGCTGGGAAGAGGAAGCCCGCCGCAAGGCGTTTTATCGCGACGTCATCTGCGCGGTCACCGGAGGCAAGCTGCATCTGGTGGAGCGGGACGAACTGGCCGAGGCGGCCGGGCCGGCCGAGACAGTGACGGAGGGGGCGGTGCGCGACGGCAACGATCTGGGGCCGGCCCGCGAGAGCATCGCCTGCGCCGCGGCAGAGGCTGGCATCGCCCCGACGCGCGCCAACGACCTGGTGCTGTGCGCCGGCGAGGCACTCACCAACGCCCTCCGCTATGCCGGGGGGGCTACGGTGCAGGTGCGCCGCGCCGCCGCCGCTCTCCAGGTGTGGGTGGTAGACCACGGCCGGGGGATCGACTCCCGCGAGCTCCCACGCGCAACCCTCATGCGCGGCTACTCCAGCCGGAAGCCCTCCCTGGGCCACGGCTTCACGCTGATGTTGGAGCTGTTAGACCGCGTCTGCCTGGCAACCGATTCCGAGGGCACCACCATCGTCCTGGAGATGCGCCTGCAGCCACCCTCCCTCGATGAGGAACTCGATGCCCTGCTGGGAAACTGAGGGGTCCGACACGCCCTGCCCGGTGCGGTGAGCCAGCCATCCGTCGGGTGCGGTCGCGCGCCGGTGAAGCTGGCACACGGAGGAGGCCATGGCGAGCGAGCAGACCGCCTCTGATGGCCCGGGGAAGTGCCCGCGCTGTGGGGGCGCGGCCGAGTGGCTGCCGGTGGACGAAAGCCGCCGGGGACGGGCCTGTCGCGCCTGTGGCTGGATCGAGCTGCCAGAGGTCCCGGTGGTGCGGCATACCGTCCGCTCGCTGCTGCGCCGGCTGCTCCCCAACTCCCGTCTGGTCTCGATCCTCGACTACCTGTGCGCGTTGCGACAGGCACGCCGCGAGGAGAAGCGCCGATGACGGCAAGGGCGCTGGCCCTCGGGATCTCACTTGAGATTCTGCTCTTCGCGTGGGTGGCACGGGCGGAGATCACCGGCAGCGTCTACCTCATCTCCTGGACGCTGCTGATGCCGGCGGTGACGCTGCTGGTGCTGCTGCTGGCCGCCAACGCCGTGCTCTCCCGCTTCACCCACCTCAAGCCGCTCTCCCGTGCCGAGATCCTCAGCATCTACCTGATCGTCAGCGCCTGCCTGCCGGTGGCCGGCTTCGGGATGATCCGGTTCTTGCTGATGAACCTCGGCCACACCTTCTTCTTCGCCTCGCCGGAGAACCGTTGGGGCGAGATGCAGGAGCACCTCCCCCGCTGGCTGGTGCCCGCCAACGCGAAGCAGGCGTTCGAGGGCTTCTACCGCGGTTACAGCACCCCACCCTGGGCCGATTGGGCCGGCCCGATCTTCGTCTGGAGCCTCTACCTCGCCCTGCTGGTGATCGGCGGCTTGTGCTTCACGCTGCTGATCCGGCGGCGCTGGATCGAGGAGGAGCGGCTGACGTTCCCGATCGCGGTGCTCCCCCTGGAGATGACGCAGCCGAGCAGCCGCTTCTTCCGCCACCCGCTGATGTGGGCCGGTTTCGCGCTCCCCTTTATCGGCCAGAGCCTCCTGGCGCTGCACGCGATGTTTCCCACGGTGCCGGCGTTCACGATCAAGGCGGAGGGTTCCAGCCGCTGGCTGTCGCTCTCCGACCGACTTCCCTGGAGCGCCTTTGGCAGTATCCCGATCGGCTTCTACCCGGTCTCCATCGGCCTGGCCTACCTGGTGCCGCTCGATGTCTCCTTGAGCTGCTGGTTTTTCTACTTGTTGACCGGCTTCGAGGCGGTGCTGGGGGCGATGGTCGGCTACGCGCAAGGGGCCAGCGGCGGGGCGGCGGCCCGCTTCCCCTTCGCCGAGGAGCAGGCCACCGGCGCCTGGGTGGCGTTGGGGTTGCTGACGTTGTGGGGGGCGCGCGCCCACCTGCGCGCGGGCTGGCGCAGCGGCCCGGGGATCGGCCTGATCGCCTGCGCGGTTGGTCTGCTGGGGTTCTGGGTGCTGGCGGGGATGCAGGCGTGGGCAGCGGCGGGGATCCTGTTTTTCTACGCGCTTTACCTGATCGCCGGGATGCGCATCCGCGCTGAGGCCGGGGGGCAGTGGATCTTCTTCCCGATTGTCTGGAACCCGAACGCGATCTTGGTGAACTCCCTCGGCACGGCGGCGTTCCAGCCGGCGACGCTGGCGCTACTGCCGCTGATGCACGCGTTCATCATCGACCCCCGCGGGCACCCGATGCCGTTCCACCTCGAAACGTGGAAGATGGCGGAGCAGACGGAGCTGAAGCCGCAGCGGATGATCGCCCCCTTCCTGATCGGCCTCGCCGTCGCCCTGCCGGTCGCCTTCGCCACGTCGCTCACCGAGTGGTACCAAACCGGCGCGGCGGTGAAGGGCGACCTTTATCCGCTGGTGAAGGCGAACATCGCCTACAACGAGTGGCGCAACTGGGTGAACACGCCACGTACCCCCGACTGGCCGGGGATCAAGGGGATGCTGGCCGGCGGGACGGGCGTCGTCTTCCTCACCTGGATGCGCAGCCGCTACCTCTGGTGGCCGTTCCACCCGATTGGCTACGCCGCCGCCAACACGATCATCGTGCGCGCCTTCTGGCTCTGCTTCTTCATCGCCTGGCTGGCGAAGGTCATCCTCCTCCGCTACGGCGGGGCGCGCTGGTACCGCCAGGGACTCTACTTTTTCCTTGGCATCGCCTTCGGCGATATCATGGTCCAGGCGCTGTGGACCATCATCGGCCAGATCCTCGGCTTCACCGTGTATCAGTTTGTGTCGTGACGCGGGCTACCCGGCTGAGGCCCGATGGCTCGGGCAATCCGGCAATCTTCTGAGAGAGTAGCGGAGCGCCGCAGCGATGCGGCTCCCCAACCGCTGAAGCCCGATTGCTCGGGCACTCCGGCCAGTTGCCTGGGGGAGTAACGGAATGCCGCAGCAATGCGGCTCCCCAACCGCCGAAGCCCGATGGCTCGGGCACGCCGATGATCGCCTGGGGGATGGCCGGAGTGCCGCAGCAATGCGGCTTCCCAGCTTGCCGGCGCATCGGGGTTGGAGACCCCTACCCTGAAAATAGCCTTTTGCGGCCAGCCTGACTTCCGGATCGGCGGCGCCTCCTCACCCCTTCGGGGTGCGGGTCGGCTGCCTGCCTCCCGGATTGGTGAGGGAGCCCCAGTTTCATTCTCTTGGCCGCCTGCCGGCCATGGAGGACTCCTGCGGCGGCCGGCGAGACACCGGCGATCCGACCTGTCGGCGGGGGGGCGTCTCCTATGGCGGCCGGCGGGACGCCGGCGATCCGACCCATCGGCGTTGGAGATGCCTCCTATGCCGGGGGGCCAGCCTGGCGGGCGGGCACCTGGAGGCGCGCTGGTTCGTTCGCGTGCCGCTGGGCGCGGCGAATCCTGCTTGCCTTTTTCGGCTTGCCTATGTTAGAATGGGCTGACGTTGGGAGGACCGTTCCGTGACGACTTTCCTGTTCTGGTTCTGTGCTGTCTTGCAGTTCCTGGTCGCGCTAGGGCTGATCGTGATCGTCGCCCTGCAGACCACCAAGAGTGAGGGGCTGGCGGGTACGCTGGGCGGCAAGGCCAGCGTGAGCTTCCAGGGCCGGCCGGGCATGGAAGAGCAGCTCCAGCAGTGGACCACTTACCTGGCGGTCGCTTTCCTGGTGTTGAGCTTCGTGGTGTCGCTCTTCCACCTTCGGATCCTCTAACGCCGGCAGCGCCCCGCGGGGTGTCTCCAATGCTCTCTACGGCAAAGGCCGGGCAGCGGTCGCCCGGCCTTTGCCATGTACGCGGCACTCAACGGCGCATCTCTTGCGAGGGCCGCAGCAGTTTCATAAAGAGACCGGCGTTGAGGATCGTGGGCGCCCAGAGGCCGACGAAGAGGCTCCACTGGCGCTTGCCGAACAGGAACAACCCCAGCGAGAGCGCAATCGAGCCCAGCACCCCGGCGAAGTAGGCGGTCGGTGACAGGTTCTCCAGGCGCTCAATCGGCCGCTCCACCATCTGCTGCGCAGATTCCATATCCACTGCCATCCTGGTCCTCCCTCATTCGGTGCATCCCGCGCGATAATGGCGCCGGAGCAATGCCCGACAACCACCAGGGCGTCTTTCCCGGCCGCGGCGCCGCGGAAACGGTGCCGGTCGGCGTCGTTGCCCGGGGGAGACCCGCCGGCCCGACCGGCGCCGGCAAGAGGCGCGCGCGGTGGGGAAGGGGAACCAGGCGCCGGCCGCGAAAAGAAGATTAGGAAGGCGAGGGGGTGTGTCCGTGGCTGCCGCTCAAACCGAGGAAGGAATGCTCTCCGGTACGTTTGTCTACACCATGGATCCCAAGGGGCGGGTGATCATGCCGCGCCGCTTCCGCGAGCGCCTGGGCGTGCCGTTTATCCTGACCAAGGGAATTGGCGGCTGCCTGCTGGCGATGTCGCGCGACAAGTGGGAGCCGCTGGTGGAGCGTTACTCCGGCGAGAGCATCATCTTCCAGCGCTTCTACCTGGCGGGCGCGGTGGAGTGCCGGCCCAGCCCGCGTTCCGGGCGCTTCCTGATCCCCTACCCGCTGCGCGAGTTCGCCGAGATCAAGCCGGCCCAGGAAGCAACGGTGGCCGGCATCGGCCAGGCGGTGGAGATCTGGAACAAGCAGCGCTGGGAACGCGCCAGCAAGCACCCTGAACAGCGTGACCGCCGCCAGCTTCGCTTCGAGCTGGACCTGGAACCGGTGGTCACCGAGCCGTTCTCGATGCGCGTGCGCTCCTTGCTGGGCATCCCGGTGGTGGAGACGCGCGGCGCCCTCGACGTGCGGGCAGGCCGCCTGCTGGCGGCCCGCGTTCAGGAAGTCACGCCCGGGCTGGTGCCCGCGGTGGTGGTAGATCTGCGGCAGGCAACCCGGCTGCGCACGGCGCCGGCGGGGCTGCGCTGGGCCCTCTCGCAGCGGCGCGCGCAGGGCGTGGCCGTCTGCATCCTCTCCGGCGACCCGACCGCCTCGCGTCTCTTCGGGCGCTATGCCGATGTCTTCAGCACCCTGGAGGATGCCCTCTGGTGGCTGGAAGAGCACGTCCCTTCGCCGCTGGCGCCGCCGGTCGCCGCCGAGCAACCAGCCCTTGTCGCCGTATCCGGCTCCGACCCCGACGAGTAGGACCCACCAACGCGCAAACCGGGCAACTTGCCGGGCACCGGGTGCACGGCGGGCGCGGAGGCTTGCGGATACATCCTTAGCAGCGAGTGCCCGCCAGCACCTTCAGAACGGTGGGCACGCTCTCGCGCCAGTTGGCGGGAAGATCCTCGGAGATCTCGAAGAGCAACCCCTTCCAGGGCTGTGCCTGCGCCAGCAGGTCGCGAACGTGCGCCTGGAGGCACTCCGGCGGGTCGAAGTAGCGCGAGACCGAGAGGTTCACCCAGAGCACCTTGCGCGGGAAGAGCCGGCGCGCCTCCCCCAGCGAGAGATCCCCTTCCGGCGGGGGCGTCAGCGACTCCAGGCCGTCCAGGGGTGAGGCCGCCAGGCCATCGCTCAGGCAGGCCAGGCGGCCATCAAAGTGGGCGATGAGGCGCTTGCCGTGGGCGTGCAGCACGCGGCCCCACTCCTCGTAGAATGGCAGGTGCAGGTGGGCAAAGCGCTGGGCACCGATCACCTCGCCGGTCAGGTTCTCCCACAGCTTCACCACCTCGCCCGGCCCTTCGGCGATGATCCAGAGCAACTCGCGCTGCTTTTCCACCAGGGCGTGGTACAGCGAGCAAAGCTCCTCACACTCGTCGGCGATGTCGCAGCTGAAGCGCTCCAGGCCGGCGTAGTCCACCAGAATCGTCTGTAACGGCGACCGGCCCGCCCCAATCAACGTCACGCCCCGGTCGCCCAACTCGTGGTCGAGGGCGCGGAAGGTATCGTAGCTTGGCTGGTAGCGCGTGTCGCGCACCATGAACTCGAGGACGCGGTAATCCTCCGGGCGCCGGACGTAGTACTCCTGCACCCACCCCTCCTGGGAGAGGCGCGAGACCTCCCCGACCGGCGTGCGGATGGTGTGCCGATTCCAGCGGCGACCGTCGCGCACGAAGTTCTCGCTGTGGTACGTCACGTTGGGCGTGTGCGCCTGGTAGGTGCCGGCATGCCGGATCAGGCCGAGGCCAAGCTGGCCCAGCGCCGCGACCGCCGTGGCGTCGTCGCTCATCCACTCGTACAGGGTGAACGGCACCACGTCTGGGCGCTCCCCCGCCAGCGCCAACTGGATGCGCTCTCTGACCGTCACCCTCTACCTCCCATTCGCCACCGATCCGGGCAGCGGTTCCAGCAGGCCGCTAGCAGCCAGGTCGGGGTTGTCCGGGCCGAAGTGTTTCAGCATCACGATTGGGTCCGACGCGGAGGGGTTGTGGATCACCACGCCGGCCTGGGCCGCTGCCTCGCTAACGAAGAACTCATCGTACGTGAGCTGCCCGTAGCGAATCAGGGTGGGGGTCTCGATGTCCCACACGCCTAGCGTGCCGTGGCCCTGCAGCAGGATCAAGCCGTAGGCGCCGCCGTCCTGGATGGTAACGGTGCGGCCGGGCAGAACCGTCAGCTCTTTGGCGCTGTAGGCGCGCGAGCGGTAGCAGATCCAGTGCTCGAGATAGCCCTCGGCCTCCATCTCGGCCGGGGGGCGCACCGGCTGCGGGCGCATGAAGTGGTGCGCGGCAAACTCCGGGTCGGTGTTCGCTTCCCAGTCGAGCACTTCCACCAGGTAGTCGAAGTCGCCCCGGCGCTCGGGTGGTGTGTCTTTCCAGAGGAGCTCCACGGGCACGATCTGGTCGCCCACCAGCGACTGGTACATGGCGAAGACATCGGAGGCGCGCTGAGGCTCGTAGGTGCAGAGGCTGCCGGGGGCGTGCAGGATGCCGGGCGGCACATCCCAACCGGTGCCCGGTTCCAAGCGGTAGGCGCGCGACAGGTTCGTCAGCTTGTTGTCGCCCTTCACGAAATCGACCAGGCACTGGCGCACCTGTTCCTTCGTGGTGCCCGGCTCCAGGCCGAAGAAGGTGAAGGGAAAGTCGCCGCCGTGGTTATTCACCTGCCGCGGGAAGTAGTAGGCCTCCGGCTTGCCCAACTGGCCGACGAGGGCGGCGTGTTCGTCGCGGTGGTGCACGTGGTGCGGGAGGGCGCCCTTGTTGTCAAAGAACTTGGAGTACATCGGCCAGCGCCCATGCTCGCGCCAGAGGCGCTCGCCGATCAGGTCGCCCTTTAGCTCCACCACGGCATCACGCAGGAGGATCTGGTGGGTCTGGCCGCCCTCTTCAAAGACCACGAAGCTGAGCCCCTCGTTGGGCGAAGTCAGCGGGCCGTTGTCGGCCGGAGTGGTGGAGGCGAACCAGCGCTCGTCGATGCCGCCGCGCTCGCCGCCGAGGGCGTAGTAGTCATCCGGGTGCAGCTTGAGGCGGCGGCCGGGCACGCAGAAGGAGCGCGGCACCCAGGTCGGCGCCAGCCGAAGGATCCCCTGGCCCTTCTCCATCGCCGCTTCGGCAATTGCTCGGGTGGTCATCGGTTCACCTCATACTCCAACTCGAAGAGGCGCAGCGTTTCCAGATCCGGCACCACGAAGTGGAGCACGCCCGGCGCCGGCTCATCGTAAGGGTGTGCCTCGCCGCTGGGCAGAGCGCGCAGGGCCACTGGCCGTTCGCCCCGGCGCAGCCGCACGCGCACCGCTGCCCGGCACGGCAGCGGTTCCTCCGCGTCGCGCAGTGACACCAGGCTGATGTTGAGCCGCTGTTCGGCCTCCTTGGCGAAAACGGTCAGCTCCACGAAGCGCGGCGCTTCCGCCTCCACGCGCGCCGGGCCGCCCTGCAGGCGACGCACCAAAGCGGCGACCAGGTCGCGGCTGATGGCGTGTTCCTCGGCCTCGATTGCCCCGGCGGCATAGCACGCCAGCCCCTGTCCCCAGCGCGCCAGGCACACGGCCGGTGCGCTGCCGGTCGGCCCGGGCGGGTTGCTGTGGATGCTGGCGAAAGAGGGCCGCAGCACCGTGCCACCCGTCTCCGGGTAGTAGGGGAGGGTGACGGTTGCCAGCACCTCGGCGGTGGTGGCGACCACCTGAAGCTGCCCGCCGTGATGGATCAGGTGATCCTGCGGCTCCACCACGCTCGCCAGCGCCGGCTCGCGCGGCGTGATGAAGGAGAGTCCGGTCGCGCCGGTGCCCTGGTAGGAGACGCCCAGCACTTCCGCGAGGCCAAAGTCGGCCCGGGGCACGCCGTTCTCGGCGACCAGGCTGGTACGCCCGCTGGCGTAGAGCGCGCCGCCCTGGGCCACGAACGCGCGAATGGCGGCGATCTCCGCGTCGGACATCACCAGCACGTCCGGCAGCAGCAGCACCCGGTAGCGATGCAGGGCGGCCAGGTTGGCCGGGGTCACGACGGCGAAGGGGAGGTGTGCCTCCTGCAGCGCCTTGGCGGCGCCCATCACCGCGTTCAGGTGCGGCATCGAGGCCGCCAGGCTCATGTTGCTGGCGCCCGGCGCCTGGCGGTTGACCGGCACCCCGTTCTCGCGGAAGTCAAAGCGCGACTCGGGGCTGACGTAAATTGCCACGTCGGCGGTCAGGCTGCCGCCCAGGTACGGCTCGTAGGGGGCCAGCTTCGCGAAGACACGGCCGATCCGCTCGTAGACGCCCCGGTTCAGCGTGCCCTCTGGGTCGATGGCGTCGATGAACATGAAGGCGCTGCCGTGCGCTGGCGCCAGCGATGCCTGCGTTTCCAGGCGCGCGGCGCTCTTCATCGTGACGTGGTCCCACAGGTGAACGCAGCGCGAGGTGTGGAACTCGAACGGCTTGCGAGTACTGATTGCCTCGTAAATCTTACACACCAGGCTCTGTTGGATTGCCGGCCCATAGAAGTCGCCGCTGCAGTAGTCGCAGTGCTCCGCCAGCGAATAGGGCATGCCCAGCACCCAACCGTGCAGCACCGGGCTCATCTGGTGGGTGACGGTCATGCTGGGGCGGGCACGGCGCACGGCGGCGGTCAACTCCCCGGCAAACTCCTTCATCCAGCGCTCGCGGGCGCGCTGGAACGCCATCCAGGTCGGGTTGTGCCAGTCAACAACCTCCGGCGGCTGGGCACCGGCCTCCCGCTCGAAGCGTGCCCGGCAGTAGTCGCAGTAACAGACGTACGGCCAGAAGAGCATGTCGAAGAAGATGCCGTTGAACGGGTAGGCGCGGCACAGCTCCTCGGTTTGGGCGACGGCGAAGTCACGGTAGGGCGAGTTGGGACAGCAG
>JAAZEB010000127.1 GCA_012512505.1 Armatimonadota bacterium
ACTCCGGCCATCCCTCCTGGAGGAGTGACATCTCCTCCGGCGTCGGACGCCTCAGACGCCGGCCGGCGGGACGCTGGCGATCCGACCACATACTGGGTGTAGTAGGAGGGGCATCCTACGCCGATGGGGAGGCGAACTGGGGAACGTATGAAGGTTCTGGTGCTGAACTGCGGGGGATCGTCGATCAAGTATCGGCTGTACGCGATGCCACAGGAAACCGTGCTGGCGGGGGGCAGCGTGGAGCGCGTCGGCCTGCCGGGCGCGCGGCTCTCGCATCAGGTGGGCGAGGCCGCGCCGGTGACGGAAACGCTGGAGTGCCCGACCCACGCCGTCGGCATCCAGCGCATCCTGGCGCTGCTGGTGGATGGGCCAAACCCCGCCGTTCGCTCGCTCGCCGAGATCGAGGCGGCGGGGCATCGCGTGGTGCATGCCGGCGACCGCTACACCGGCTCGGTGCGCATTACCCCGGACGTGATCCGCGCCCTCTACGAGTGCGTGGCGCTGGCCCCCCTGCACAACCCGCCGAACCTCGCCGGCATCGAGGCCTGCCAAGAAGTCCTGCCCGGCGTGCCGATGGTGGCCGTCTTCGACAACACGCTCCATCACACCCTGCCGGACTACGCCCGCGCCTACGCCATCCCGCGCGACCTGGCACAGCGCCACGGCATCCGCCGCTACGGCTTCCACGGCATCGCCTTCCGCTATGCCACCCAGCGCACCGCCGCTCTCCTCGGCCGGCCGCTGGAGAGCCTGCGCCTCGTCACCCTGATGCTGGGCAGCGGGTGTACCGCCAACGCCATGAAAGGCGGCCGCTCGCTGGATGTCAGCACCGGCCTGACGCCGCTGGAGGGCCTGATGCAGTCCACGCGCTCCGGCGACCTGGATCCGGCGGTGGTCACCTTTCTGCAGGAGAAGGAGGGGCTCTCCGCCGCGGCGGTGAACGCCCTCCTGAATCGGCAAAGTGGCTGGCTGGGGCTCTCGGGGGTCAGCGCCGACCTGCGCGAGGTGCGCCAGGCAGCGGCGCAAGGCAACGACGCCGCGCGGCTGGCCCTCCAGGCGTTCACCTACCGCGCCCGGAAATACGTCGGCGCCTACGCGGCGGTGCTGGGCGGCCTGGATGCCCTCACCTTCACCGGCGGAGTCGGCGAGCGGGCCCCGGACATCCGCGCCGCCATCTGCGACGATCTCCGCTTCCTGGGCATCTCTTTGGATCCGGAGCGCAACGCCGTCACCACCGGCGACGGCCTGATCTCCACTCCAGACTCCCCCACCCCGGTGGTTGTCGTCACGATGGACGAGGAGTGCGTGATCGCGCGCGATACCTACGCCCTCGTGGCCAACGTCCAGTAGCGGAGCGGCAAACGACGCCCAAACTGGTAGCTCGACCCGTGCCGCCCTCAGGCAGGGAAGGTGGCGTCGAACTGGGCGCGCAGATCGGCGGGCAGCACCTCTAGCTGGCGGCCGGTGGCGACGAAGGTGACTTTGAACGAGCGGAGCCGCTCCTTCTTGTCTGCCAGCCAGCCGCGCAGTTCGTCCAGCGCCGCCGAGTCGCCCGCTTCCTGCAGCCGCTCCACCAGTCGGTCGAAGCCATCCGCCTGGAAGACGGTGGCGCGCAGGTTCTCGGCGATGGTGAGAATGCTCCGAAGCGCCTCGTGGCTGTCGGGGTACTCGAAGACCTGCAGCAGGTCGCACTGCATCACGTCGCGCTGTACCTGGCGCGCGATCGCTCCCACGGCCGCCGTCTTGCCGGTGCCGGCGGGAGCGGCGATCAGGATCGCCGCCTCGTCGCCACGCAGGCGCTCAATCCATTCGGCCAGGCCGGGCAGCTCCACCCGATCCCCCAACTCGGACGCCTTCACATTCTTGAACTGCATTCTCTCCCCACTCTCAGCGGGCAATGGACCCTACGTCTCGCGCCAGTGCAGAAAGCGCGCGCGGTCCTGCGGTGTCTGCTCGCTCCAGGGCTCGACATGAGTGATGATGCGCACCCCGGACAGCGCCTCGCGGATGCGGTCTTCCGCATCCTCCGCCAGTTCGTGCGCTTCGCCCACCGCCAGGTCATCGGCCACGAACAGGTGCAGGTCGATCTCGCGGTAGGGACCGGCCCGGCGGGTGCGCAGCTTGTGGTAGCCCAGGATGCGCGGGTCCTGGCGCAGCAGTTGATCCACAAGCTGAACCTCCTCCTCGGGGAGGGCGATGTCGAGCAGCGGCCCAATCGCCCCGCGCGAGACATCCCAGGCCACCTTGATGTTGAGCAAGCCGACGCCGATAGCCACCACCGAGTCCAGCACCACGTAGCCAGTGGCCTGGATCAGGGCCAGCCCGGCCAGCACTCCCAGGGAGGAGTAGACATCAACGCGCAAGTTGTGCGCGTCCGCCTCCAGCGCCACTGATTCGGTGCGCGCCGCCACCCGGAACAGGTGGCGCGAGACCCACCAGTTCCCGGTGCTGGCCAGGAACATCACCGCGATCGCCCAGGAGAGCTGCTGCACCTCGGCGCCGTAAAGGGCTCGCTGGATCGCCTCCCAGATGATTGCCACCGACGCGCCAAAGATCAGCAGCGCCTCCACCGTGCCGGAGACGTTCTCCCACTTGCCGCGTCCGTAGGGGTACACCTCGTCGGCCGGGCGGCCCGCCGCGCGAACGGCGTAGAAGGCCAAGCCGGCGGCCAGCAGATCAGTCACCGAGTGGACCGCCTCCGAGAGCACACTGACCGACCCGGTGAAGAACGCCACGCCGACCTTGAGCGAAACCAGGAGAACGTTCCAGACCACGGAGAGGCGCGCGGCCCCGCTCTTCTGCGCCGCCAGTTCCGCTTGGCTCACACTCTAGATTGTACCGCCGCCGCAGCGGGCGGAAACGTGGCGGCGGCCCTGGCCCGCTGCCGCCCGCTCCACGGGCCCCTACCCGGGGCGCCCCTACATGCGCGCCTCGCGCATCGAGCGCCGGGCCCAGGCAATCAGCGACGCCACGGCGGTGCCCAATCCACCCAACAGGGCGCCGGCCAGGGTGAACCAGTAGTACTCGTACCCGTCCGGGCGCTTCGGCAGCGTCGGGGGATCGAGAATCACGAACTGCGCCTCGCGCGTGCGGGCGATGATCTGGGCCCGCGCCAGCTCCGAGCGCAGCAGGCTCACCCGGCTGCGCTCGTCGCGCAGGTCGGCCGAAAGCTGGGTATAGCGTGCCTGGGTGGCCGGCAGTGCCAGCAGCTTCGCCTGCACCTCGCGGGAGGCCGCGCGCAGCCCCTCCGCCCGCGCCTGGGCGGCCATCTGCGCCACCAACGCTTCGCGAACCAGCGGCGACGCGCCCTCTTCCAGACTGCGCAACTGCCGCTCCGTCTCCGCGGCCAGGCTGCGGCGTGCCGCCTCCAGCGCCTGCTTCGCCTGTACCACCTCCGGACGCCGGTCGGTGAACTTCTTGCGCAGCAGGGCCAGCTCCGTCTCCTTCTGGGCAACATCCCGGTAGAGCGTCGTGATCAGGGCCGTGCCGGAGTCGTTGGGGTCCTGAGCGGTGGCGAGGATCTTCTTGGCAACCTCAGTGGTGCCTTTCATGCTGGAGGCGGCAACGGCCGCCTCCACCTCGGCGGTGGTCAGCTCCTTGCGCAAGTCACTGGCAAGCTGCCCCAGGTTCTGGATCGCCACGTCGGGGGAGGTGCCCCCGGCGGCGCGCTGCAGGCGCACGATCTCCTTCTGGATCCGGTCGCAGTTCGCCTCGGCCTCGCGCAGGTTCTGTCGGAGGAAGGCGACGTTCTTCTGCGCCGGCTCCACACTCAACTCCTCGATGGAGGCGGTGAGCATCTCCAGCGCCGCGATGATGGTGCGTCGGGCGCGGGTGGCGCTGCGGTCCTTGTAGGCGATGCGCAGGTCGCCGCTGCTGCCCTCACTGCACACAAAGCGCTTGTGGAAGCGCTCCGTCGCCTTCTCCTTGGAGAGGCGCCACTCACGGATGAGGTCGAAACGCTCGAGCAGCGCGGCGGTGGTCTTGTCGCTGCGCAGGATCAACCCGGCGGTGGCAGGGCTGGTTCCCGGCTGCGGCACCGAGAGGACCCCCTGCATCAGCGGCAGGGCCGGCTGGTCAGCCGAACCGGAACCGCCGCCGGCATCGCCCATGATGCCGGTGGTGGCACCACCACCCCCCTTGGCGCCCGGGAAAAGAATCACCGCCGTGGAGGTGTAGGTGCGCGGGAGAAGCCACTCGATCACTGTCAGGAGGAGGGCGCCGACCGCCGCTCCCACCAACACACGCTTCAGGAGCCGGATGCCCCCGGAGGATGCCTTCGCTCGTGCCATGTATCGCAACCTTATCAGGGACTACCGCAAGCCGCGGACCACCAGGGCCACCCCCAGCAGATCGAAGAGCACGTCACGGTAACTGCGCTGCACCGGCGGCTGGATCACCTGGTGCTTGGAAGCCACCACGATCACGTCGCCCGGATCGATGCGCTTTGCCTCGCGGAACGGCCGGACCCCGCCGGTCACCTTGATCACCACGCTGCGCTTCAGGTCCGCGTCCGGGGCGCCGCCACCGGCGCTGCTGATGTACTGCTTCGGCGTCCACTTCTCGTTGAAGAAGACCGGCCCCGGCGACTGCACGGCGCCCAACACCTGCACCACGTCACTCAGGCGCGGCACCTCCACCACGTCGCCGTCGCACAGGCAGATCTTGCCCATGCGGCTGAGGTAGGCCTCGCGGTCTTCCAACTGGAAGCCGATGCGCGTGTTGCTCGGCATTCCCGTCAGCCGCCGCGGGGAGACCAGCAGCACCCGGTCCACCCGCGTGCTGCCGCCCAGCAGCGGCAGGCCGGAAGGCGACCCGGTTTCTAGAATCTGCGTGTCGGGGGTTTGCGAGTTGCCGTCAGGGGAGGCGGTAGCCGGCAGGAGCTGGTCCATCGCCTGCATCACCGTGCGAATCTGCTCGGCACTGGCCGCGGAGAGCATCTTCTCCCGCGTGCGGGTGAGGGAGATGCCGAATGGGTCGGCATCCTCGGCCAACCCACCCGCGCGCGCGATGAGCGACTGGAGGTCTTCCCCTTCATGGAGGAGGGCGTAGGTGCCGGGGCGGCGGAAGCGGCCCTTCAGCTCCACCTTGGGCGGCTGGGTCAACCGGTCGGCGCGCCGCGGCAGCGAGACGAGCATCCCGGCCACCACCGGCTCCTCGCGGTGTTTGCCACCCATCACCTCTTCCAGCGGGAAGGTCTTCACCTCGGCGCGCTCCTTGGCGTCGCCGTTGGTCACCGGGATGGCCACCTCCACGGTGCCGGCGGCCTGGTTGGTGGGCCCGCCCGCCAGCAGGATCAGGTCGTAGAGCGTCATCCCCTGGTAGACGGTCAGCTCGCCCGGGCGCTGCAGCTCGCCGACGGCCGTCACCTTGTCGTAGCGGTACTCCACTTCCTTCTGCCGGTAGATGACCAGCCGGTCTTCATCCTGCAGCACCAGGTTGGCCTCCGGGTTGCCGGCGAGCGCCTCCTTGGGGGCGATGCGGATGATCTGGAAGTCGTTCGGCCCGACGCGGCGATAGAGGTGGGCGATGCCCTCGGAGGCTTCCTGAAGCACGCCTCCGGCAGCAAAGAGGAGGTCGCTCACGCGCATCCCGTCACCGAGGCGGAACGTCGCCGGGTGCTTCACCGCCCCCTCAACGGTCGCCAGCGGCACGATCGCTTTCTCATCCGACCGGTAGACAACGATCTCGTCCAGGTCCTGCAGCGGCACATCCTCGGCCTTGCCGTCGAGCAGATCCTTCAGCGGCAGGGGGATCACTACCGGCGTGCCGTCCGGCAGCATGCGGGTCAGGTCTGCCCGCTGCCAGTAGGTACCCACCCGCGGCCGGGCTTCGGTGAGCAGCGCCTTGGCGGTAGCCGCGCGCTGGATCGAGTAGTCGCCCGGGAAGCTAACGTTGCCGCGCACCGACACCCGGTCGCGCACCTGGGAAGAGACGTTCTCCAGGGTGAGAATATCGCCGTCGCGTAGCACGACGTTGTCGGCGTGCGTCCGGTCGGCCATCAGGGCCTGGGCATCGAGGGTTCGCTCCACCCGCCGGCCCTCTTCCACCCGGCGCAGGCGCAGGATGCGGGGGTAGGCCGATGCCTTCATGCCTCCGGCCAGCGTCAGCACGTCGGCCACCCGGTCGTTCTCCAACACCTCGTAGATGGCCGGGCGGGCCACTTCGCCGCCGACGGTCACGCGGGCCCCAGCGACGGGGAAGACCACCACGTCCTGCTCGGCCATCAGCGTCTCGGCGGGGAGTTCCCCAGCGGTCAGGAACTGGTAGACATCCATCGTCGCCACCTGGCGATTGCGCCGCCGCAAGATCACCTGGCGCAGGCTGCCTTCCGGGGAAGCACCGCCAGCGGCGTAGATCACGTTGAAGAGGTTGGCCTCCGCCTTGACGGTGTAGCGGCCGGGGCGGCGGGCAGCGCCGGTGACGAACACGGTGATCGTGCGCGTCTCCACCAGTTCCACGGTGAAGCTAACGTTCTTGTAGTGCTCGCGCAGGCGCTGACCGACGCGCTGGCGGAACTGCTCGCGAGTGAGGCCGCCAGCGGTCACCTGGCCCAACCCGGGCAGCACCACAAACCCGTTGCGGCTGACGGCCGCCTCCACGGTGGTCTCGGTGATCGCCGGCGCCCAATAGCGGATGCGCACCTGGTCGTTCTCGCCCAGGCGGTAGCCGGCAGGGATCGGCACGTCTGGGGCCACGGTGTCCCCCGCCGGGGCCGCGTCGAAGAAGTCGAAGCCGAACAGCTTCAGGTTCTGGGCATCGGCTGCCGGGGAGGGCCGGCCCTCGCTGGTGGGCGCTGGCGGCAACCAGGCCGCCGCGTCCGGCGCGGCCGACGGGGCCTCACCCGCTTTCACTGGTGGGGAGGCCGCGGGGGGAGTAGAAGGGGGCGCTTCCGGCGCCGCCTGAGCCCAGACGGGGGCCATCGGGAGGCCGGCGCATAGCAGCGCCAGCAAGAGACGCCATGAACACACGGTCACGGGCCGTAGCAAGGATCGAATACGAGGCATGGTACCTTATTCCCAGCGCACACGGGTCGGAACGGCCCGGGAGGGGGTTCGGGCAGCCACAGCACACCCTCCCCACTTGCCCGAGGAGTCCTCCACGTCAACGCACGAAACCCGCACTGCGGGTCATGGGGCAGGCTTTCCATCAACCGGCGAGAGTCCTGGCCGCGGATCTGCTCCGCCTGCCCCTGTCTCTCTTCGGCACGGCCGCCAGAATTCCCCTCCCCGACAAAGTGCGCGCGCTACTCCAGCGTCATCAGTAGCTACCGCCGGCCGCCGTCGGGTGTGGAGCGCCGCAGCACCAGAACCTCCGCCTCGCCGGGCGCCAGCAGCGCGGTCACCACCGCCCCCGCCCGCACCGCCCGGCCGCGGTAGTACTCCCGGCCGCCGCCAAGCTCCGCCGGCAGGGCCACCTTCAGGTTCAGCGGCCGGCCGGTGCCGTTCATCAGGCAGACCAGCGTTAGATTCCCATAGCGCACCTGCTGCACCTGCGCCGGATCCTGCCGGGCCAGAGGCAGCCGCTTTCCATGGAGGAACGCCGCCTCGTAGCGGGCCACCAGCCGGGTCGTCTCCCCCACCGCCAGCCAACTGCGACCGTCCAGGGAGGTCCGCTCGTAGACCAGCACACCGCCGGTGCTGTCGAGCAGCGTGCGCAGCAGCCAGGCTTTGGTCAGCGGGCTGGCCGGCACCAGCACCTCACGGTCGTACGGCGTCACCAGGAGGCCGCCTACCAGGGGGATGCCCCGCAAGGCGGCGAGGGTGGCGGTGATCGCTTCCACGGGCCGCCCGTAGCCGCACCCGGCGCGGTCGCAGGCCCGCTCGTCGCCGAGGTAGTGCCAGTTGATACCGTAGCGCTCGGGGTTGTCGGGCGTCTGGTAACCGCTGTAGATGCTGAACTGGGTGCCCGGGGCCAGCTCATGCACCGTCTCCTTGAAGCGCCGCATGATTCGCGCCACGCGCCGGGCCATGAAGTCGATCCACGCCGGCGCGTGCGCCGCGCGGATCGTGGCCGCGTCCAACTTCACCGCCGCGTCGAGGCCGGCCGCCTGTCGGAAGGCGCGCAGGCAACGGGCGCAGTAGCAGGAGTGCGGCCCGGTGAACGGGTCGTACTCATAGTCGTACTCAACGGTCTGGGGGCGCGTCTCCTTCAGGCGTGCCGCCAACCGCGCGCGGGCGGCGCCCCACCCTTCCCCCAGCAGCAGCGTTGGGCACAGCCACGACTCGGCCGGCTTGCCATCGGCGCGCACCAGCCGCTGCGCGGGATGCCGCTTCAGAAACTCCTGCAGGCCCAGGCTCCACGGCTCGAAGTTGATCTCCAGCGTGTGCCGCAGGCCGTACCGGGGCGCGTGCTCGCCCAGCCAGCGGTCTCCCCCCACCAGGTCGTTGAAGCCGGCCTGCCGGGCAGTCTGCAGCACCGCCGTGCGCAGCGCCCGGCTGTTCATGCTGCTAAGCCAACTACCCCAGAGCTGCCAGACCAGCTTGCGGCACTGGGCACCGTTCACCTTGGGCAGCAGCCGCACCGGAACCTCCCGCGGCGGCTCGATGACACTGCCGTTGTTGGCCTCACTCCAGTAGACGAAGCGCGCCTCCGGCGCCTTGGGCGCTCCCGCTGCCTCGCGATAGCGCACGAAAACCTCGAACTCCGAGAGGATGTAGTGCTGCCCGACAACCAGCGGCTGGTCGGCCCGGATGCGCACCACCCGCATCACACGACCACCAATCGTTCGCTCGCCCACCAGCGTGCAGGTGTAGCGCGGCACCCCGGGCGTTCCACCGTAGAAGCCGGTGCAGCCGAGCACCGTGAGCTCCGGCGGCACCGCCAGATAGGTCTGCCAGCCGCGCAAGGGCCGACTAGGAAGACCGCGGACGACGAAAGTGATCTGCTGGGCGATGCCCCGAGCCAGGTAGTAGGCCGGCTCGGGAGTCGGCCACACCCGGGTGTGCCGGGAAAGAACCACCCGCCGCAGCACCACCGGCTTGCCCATCTGACCCACCACCGGCCCTAGCTCCGGATCGGCGCCTATCCGGGAAGCCAGCGGCCACTCGGCATCGTCGGCCTCCGGGTCGAGCGCCCGCGGGTGGTCGGCAGCGACCAGACGCCAGCCGGTGGCATCAAATTGGAAGTCGCCCACCTGCCCGCGCAGGGCCGCCGTGCCCTGCTGCAGGCGCAGGGTCAAGACGTTGGCCCCCTGCCGCAGCGGCAGCGGCACGGTGGTCCCGTCGGCACGCTCCCCCTCGGCGACGCGCTCGCCGTTGAGGAACAGCGCGTAGGGGCCGGAAGCCCGCAGCCGCAGCAGGGCCTGCGACGACTGCACGCTCCGCGACACCTCGGGAGTCTGGTAGAGCGGCGTCAGCGTGGCCGCGTCGAAGACCGCGTGCGCCAGGCGCACCTGGGATTCGCCGGGAACCGTGAACTCTTGCGCCGCCTGCCCGGGGTCGCCCGGGAAGTAGCTCACATGGCTGGAGGATGCGGCGGAATGCCGCAGGTGCGTGAAGAGCAGCAGCCCGGTTGGCGACGGGCCAGACACCGCCACGGAGAAATGGTTCTTGCCGGCCTGCAGGGCGTGGGGCGAAGTGGCGTCAAGGCCCGGCCCCGGCGAGCCGAACACCAGCACACCGGGTGCCGTGGGGTCGTGGATGCCGCGGCCGCAGGGGTTCCAGGTGCTCACCTCTTTACGGCAGGTAGCCAGGCGGCCCAGCACCACCTCCCAGCGGTCGCCGGGGCGGGGAGCGCCCCCCAGGTCGGCAAACGGGATGGCGATCTCGACGAACCACTGCCCTTCGCCCTGGGTGCCCGCCGCCCGCGCCCCGGTGTTCCACCCGGTGTCGCGGCTCCCCCACCAGTCGGGCGCAACAGCGAGGGCATCGACCACCGTGCCCAGCGCGTTCACGGCGAAGTCGCAGATCCGTTTCCCTTCCCGAGTCGGGTCCAGCAGCAGGGCCACCGCGTCATCGGCGTAGACATCCCCGTCGCGCTGGGTCACACGGGCGATGAACTCGTGGCGGCGCTGCTGGGCGGTGCTCAACACCGGCTCCTGGCAGGCAAAGAGGGCGTAAAGGTGGGTCGCGTCGTAGCCCAGCCGCACCGTCGTGGGGGCGTCGGCGGCCGTGGTGGTGCCAAGGCCCATGAAGCCGGTACAGGCCACCGTCTGCTGCCAGCAGGGGTCGTCGGGCCGGCCGTCAATCACCGGCGGGGTGGCCAGGCGGTTCACCTGCGCCAGGGGACGCGCGTCGAGGAGCGCCGGCGCGGCGGCAAGCTGCTCCGCGCTGAGCCCTTCGGTGGTCGCCAAGACGACGCAGTCGAGCCGCACGTCGCCGCGCGCCGCGGCCTCACGCTGGGAACAAACGCCAAAGTCGTCGCCCACCTCGCCGGCAACCACCGGTGGGAAGGCGATCCACTCCCAGCGCTGCTGCGCCCGAGGCCGAGCCGTCCGCATCGCCTGCCGCACCCCGCCCTGCCAGGTCAGCAAGGCGAAGCGGTCTTCCGCGTGGCTAGTCCACACGCGGGCGTAGACAGTCACCGGATGGCGCGTGCGTGGGAAGGGCATCCCGGCGGCGATCACGTGCCGAGCATCGCGCAGCGCCTGGCCGGCGCTGGCCTGGGGCTCGTCAGTGACGGCGGCCGGGTGTGGAATGAACGCCTCCGCCTCCAGCCGCCACGGCCCGACCGCCGCCGGGAACGTCTGCGGCGCCGGCGCCAGGGTAACGCGCACGTCGTCCACCTCAAACAGAGCATCCTCCTGAGCGGTACGGCTGAGGAAGTAGATCCCCAGGCGCTCGTCGTCGGCCGTCAGCGCCTTGCTGAGGGTGACGCGCTGCCATTGGTCGGTGAGCCGCTGGGTCTCGGGCGAGTAGAGCCAGCCGTTGCGCGAGTAGAGACACAGCCAGAACTCCCCACGCCCACGCACCTGCGCGGTGACCGTTGCCACCCGGGCCCCCGTGAGGCCGGTGGCGGCCAGCCAGAAACCTTCCAGCGCCCGCTTCCCCGGGAGGGCAGCGCGCAGGAAGTGCTGGCCGGCGGCCGCCTCGCCGCGCACGCGCGCGATCGTCAGGGCGTCGGGCGCCTGGAAGTACGACTGCGCCCCGCCGGTGCCCTGCTCGAAATCCTCGGCGAAGTCCGGCGCCTGCCCCCAGGCAGGCAGGCCAACGCTCAGCAGTAGCAGCAGCAGAACCGGTCTCATGGTGTACCCTCGCCGGATGCGTTCGCAGGGGGCTGTTTGCCACGCGCGCCGGGGATCCCTGCCGGGCACGACCGCCGTACCCGCCGCCTGGAGGAAACAGGGGCAGGTGGGGGGAACCCGAAGGGAAAGGGAGCAGGTCCGGCGGCGCCGGCCGCCCCACGCGTGAGGAGGAGTGAGCACTAATGGGCATAACGGATCTGGCGATCAAGGGCGGGCCGGCGGCGGTGACGCTGCCAACGCCGGGGTGGCCGATCAGCGGTGACCAGGAAGTGGCCTGGATGGAGCAGGTGGTGCGTAGCGGCCAATGGAGCTGGTTGGGGCAGCACGAGCGCGCCTTCTGCGAGGAGTTCGCGGCGTTCATTGGCAGCCGCTACGCGATGCTGCTGGCCAACGGCACGGTGACGATCCAGTGCGCCTTGCAGGCGGTCGGCGTCGAGCCGGGCGACGAGGTGATCGTGCCCGGCCTCACCTGGACAGCCACCCTCCAGGCGGCGCTGGACATCGGCGCCAACGCCGTGCTGGTCGACATCGACCCGGAAACTTACTGCATCGACCCGGCGGCAGTCGAGGCGGCGATCACCCCGCGCACCAAGGCGATCTTGCCGGTGCACCTCTACGGCTGCATGTGCGACATGGACGCCCTCGGCGAGCTGGCCCGGCGCCACAACCTGAAGATCGTGGAGGACGTGGCGCACCAGCACGGCAGCCAGTGGCGTGGGAAGGGCGCTGGCGCGCTTGGCGACGCCGGCAGCTTCAGCTTCCAGCAAAGCAAGGTGCTCACCTGCGGCGAGGGGGGCGGCATCACCTGCAACGACCCAGAGGTCTACGAGACCGCCTTCTGCCTGAAGCACGTCGGCTGGATGCCTGACCTGGCGACGCCGGGCAACCGCTATGGGCACAACTACCGCGCCACCGAGATGCAGGCGGTGCTGCTGCGTGGCGGCCTGCGCCGCCTGGAAGAGCACCTGCGCATCCGCGAGGAGAACGCGGCGATTCTCAGCGAGGGGCTAGAGCGCCTCGGCGGGCCGCTGCGTGTCGCCCGCCGCGACCCCCGCGTCACCCGGCAGTCGTACTACTGCCTGACGCTGCACTACGACAGCGACAAGGCGCAGGGCCTCACCCGCGACCAGTATGCCGCCGCCCTCGGCGCGGAGGGGCTGGGCGTTTCGCCCACCTACCCGCCGGTTTACCGGCACCGCATCCTGAACCTGTACGACCGCACCAGCCCGGTGCCCTACCGCGCCCCGGGATCGCTGCAGAACTACGCGGAGCTGAGCCTGCCGGTAACCGAGCGGGTCTGCGCCGAAGAGGGTCTGGTGCTGTTCCACACCCAACTGCTGGGCGACCGCGCCTACACCGAGCAACTCCTGGAGGCGGCCCGCAAGGTGCAGGAGAACCTGCCAGCCCTGCGCGACCACTTCGCGGCGGAAGGCTAGCGGCAGCCCTGACGACCCGCGAAGAGAGGGTCGGGCGTTTCGTGCCGGCCTGCCTGGGGGCTCCCCTCCCGGCAGGCCGGCGCCCCGCAAACGCCCGCTCCTGGCCCCTACTACTGGCCCACCCGGGCACACCTCAGGAACCACCGAATCGAAGGGGCGCCGATGTAGTGTGCCCACCCATCGAGGTCGGCCACGAGGGCCTCTACGTCCGTACCGAACGACTGCAGGTAGGCCCGCACGCTGCCGTACCTCTCCGCGCGCTGGAGCAGGTCGCGGGCATTGCGGATCGTGGCCTGCACCTTCTTGCGGTTGCGGATGATGCCCGGCTCCGCGAGCAGGCGCTCCACCTCGGCGTCCGCCCAACCGGCCACCGTGCGCAGCCGGAAGTCCGCGAACGCGCGTCGGATCCACGGCCACCGCTGCCGCACGATCGCCGGGTTGAAGCGGGCCTGGAAGACCGCGGCGGCCAGGGCCTCAAAGTAGTCGTCGTCGGTCTCCGGCGGATGATCCGCAAACGGACACCACCCCGCAACCTCCACTCGCCCACCTCCCGCATCCTGGGCGTCCGACGCGACGGGCTTCAGCGCCGGGGCACGCAGCCCGCATGGCGAGTGCGCAGCCGGTAGAGCGACGACCCCGCCGTCAGGAAGAGCCAGCGGTGATCCGGACCGCCAAAGGCGCAGTTGGCCGGGCCCTCCAGCAGCGACACCCGCGCCAGCACCTCACCTTTCGGGCTGACTACCCAGAGCCCGGATGCCGACCCGGTGACGTACAGGTTCCCCTTGACGTCCACTTTCATGCCGTCGGGAGTGAAGTTCGCCTCCGCCTCCGGCTGGAACAGCACGCGCCCGTTCGCCAGGCGGCCATCGCGGCGCACGTCGAAGGCACGCACCTGGCGGCGGCGGTCGTCACCTACGTAGAGCGTCCTCTCGTCCGGCGAAAAGGCGATGCCGTTCGGATGCTCGAAGTCGTCCGCCAGCAGCGACAGCTTGCCGTTCGGCGCCAGACGGTAGACACCGCAGTAGGCGAGTTCCCGCTCCTCCGGCTTGACCCCCCAGGGGGGATCGGTGAAGTAGATCGCCCCGTCCGACCTCACCGCCAGGTCGTTCGGGCTGTTGAGGCGCTTCCCTCCGACACGATCGGCCAGGGTGCGAGCGGTTCCGTCCTTTTCGAGGCGCGAGAGCCGCCGGTTGCCATGCTCGCAGGCCAGGAGGCGGCCCTGCCGGTCGAACGCGAGGCCGTTCGAGTTGCCGCTGGGCTCGCGGAAGACGACACACTTCCCGTCCGGGGTCCAGCGGTAGATGCGTCCGGGCGGGATGTCACTGAAGAGAAGGTAGCCCTCCTCACTCCAGACGGGACCCTCGGTGAACTGAAAGCCGGTAGCCAGGCGTTCGGGCGTGGCGTCGACAAAGATGGCGTCGGCGCGGCCACCTTCACTCCCGACGGCCAGGCCGGCCCCGACCAGCACGCCGATCCCGAGCAGCGCGGCAAAGCACTTCATCGCTCTCTCCGTTCGGTCGAGGGCGCGGACACCTGCCAAGCACTCGGCTGCAGATGGGGCCACTCCTGACCGCCAGGGGCGGCCATAAAGCGCCCTATTATGAAGGGGTATCCGCGTGGTCATCCAGTGGCTCTGGCAGGGCCAGGCGCTGCCACTGCTGCGTCAGCGCCGCCAGTGCCGCCGGCACGGGGCCTTCCCAGCCTTGCAGGACGCCGCGCCATCGGCCGTGCCGGTCACGCCACAGCGCCAGGTCCACCGGCTCGGCCAGCGATAGCTGGAGGCCGCCGCCCTCGAATCGCCGCAGGCCGCCCGCGGCCAACGCCTCCAGCCGGCCCTCGGCGTCGAGGCGCACCGCAGCCACCCCGATGGCCGCCACGCGCACCCGCTGCCCGTTCAGCGTGAGCGTGGCCTGGATCGGGTCGCCAGACACCTCCTTGGCGCCGGCGAGGAGGATGTGCGTGCCGTCCACCAGCCGGAGCTGTCCGGCCGGGGGCGGGCCGGCGCTGGCGCGATCCCAACCGATCGTCTTGGTAGCCGGCGTCTGCGGGGCAATGCCGGCGTCGCGCAAGCGGCTGATGACGGCTGCCGCGCAGGCTTTTACGTCACGGACCGCCTCCATGGAAGCCGGCAGCGCCGCCGCGCCATCAAATGGCCGGGCCTCGAAGTCGCGCGTCCACTCGCCAAGGCGGTAGAGCGCCGTCTTCCCGCGGGCCGCCCTGCGGAAGAACGCCGCCGTGGCTGCCGGCTCGAACTCGGGGTGATAGAGCACCACCGCCGCGTAGCGCTGGGCGCCGTAGCGCACCTGCCCGTCCCGGCCGATCTTTAGGGCGCCGGCGGCAATCTCGTCGGCGGGGATTAGGTCGGCCGGGTAGCCGGCGCGCCAGAGGGCATCGGTCAGCGCCAGGCCCACGTCATCGTAGGTCGGGCCGGCCCAGTTCATGGCGCCGGCGTGCCCGAAGATCACCGCCACCGGGCAGTCGATCGGGCTGCGGCTGACGTAGTTCAGCAGGCGCACGCGGCAGTCGCCGCGCATCAACCCGCCGCGCAGCAGCGCCGCCATCGTCCTGTCGACCGGCTCCTCCGAGGGATAGGCCGGGTGGTAGTTGATGCGCCCGCCCCCCAGCGCGTGGCACCACAGCTCCCGATGGTACTCCTCGACAGAGCTGGCATAAAACATGTTGTACCACACGGCGCTGCCCCACTTCTTTGCCAGCGCGGTCCGCACCGGGTAGGGCGTAACCTCATCCGTCTGCGCCAGGTCGCGGCGAGCCACCCACCAGTCGAGGCCGTTCTTCCAGAACTCGCGCGGGTCCGGATTGGGCCACCAGGTGGCATGGGTGCCGACGATCGCTTTCCGGCCGAAGGTCTCCTTGGTGGCGCGGTAAAAGTCCTCTTCCACCGCGGCGTTGCGCTGCCAGCACATCGCCATGAAGTGGTTGATCGCCGCCTGGCGCTCCGCTTCCCGGCCCGGCTCGCCCAGGTACATCAGCAGGCAATCAGCCACTAGGTCGCGCCCGCCGGTGCGGCGCGCGTACTCCGCGGCCATCGGCTCCGAGAACCAAAAGTCGTTCTTCTCCGGGCAGCCGTCGAAGCACGGCGGGAAGCCCCACTCATCCTTGCAGGCGCCGGCCAGGGGCAGGTCGGCGTACTGCCGCAGGATGGCGCGCTGAAACGAGAGCAGGTGCGGGGCAAATACGTCCGGGGTGAAATGGGCAAAGGCGGCCAGCAAGCACGCCCACCGACCACGCGGCACCGCGCCGTCGGGGATGGTGACCCGCACCGTATACGCGGAGGCCTCCTTCACGCGGTAGGCGGAGGGCGGCAGCAGGCGCAAGCTGCCCGGCACGATGCCCCCCGGGCCGCGCTCGTAGGTATAGACGCGCACCACCCGTCCCGTCAGCGGTATGTAGGGCGTCGCCCGGAAGGTGTAGTGGTCGCCCCGCATCACCGAGGTGATCCGCAACTCGGCCTGTCCGACCTCCGGCAGCGCCACCTCGCGCAGCCGCAGCATCTCCTGCATCTCGTCCGGGTAGGCCTGGCGGTAGGCGGCGCGCGCCAACCGCACATCCAGGTCCATCACCAGACCGATGCCGAAGCGGCGCGCGTAGGCCGCCGCCCGCCCGATCTGGTCGTGGACGCGCGGGTCGGTGACCTCCTGCTCCGGGGCACGGATGCTGGTGGTCAACAGGTTGTAGGCGGCGTGCCGGCCCACCTGATCGAGAAACGGGCGATAGCCTTCCGGCGCGAACTCATCATCGTGCCAGAACCAGCACCCGAGCACCGGCAGAGTGTCGTTCGGCAGCCGCGTCTGGACCGCGGTGGGCTCCTGGCGCATCGTTTCAGTCCTGCCTTCCCCTGGGCTTACCGCCAGCCAAACGGCGGCGGCCACAAGCAGCGCGTGTCGCTTCATAGCGCCCCGCTGCCCCATTTCGCGGGGCAGCGCGCGCCGTCCTGCGCGCTCACGCGCCGACCTGGCATTGACAGTATTGGCTAGACAGGGTAACATCAGGTACTCTCGCTGGAAGCACCGGCGGGAGCCACTGGAGGAGACGGAGTGAAGGTGGCGCTCTCAGGCGCTGCCGGCAGGCTGCTGCCGGCACTGGCCCTGGTGAACCTGCTCCTGGTATCGCTGCTGTGGTTCGCGGAAACGTTCATCGCTGAGCGCCACTGGCTGACGATCCTGGTGACCTACGCGCCGCAGCACCCTTTTGGGGTGCCGACGCTGCTGCTGCTGGCCGCCGCGGCCTGGCGCCGTAACTGGCTGGCCGGCGTGGCCAGCGTGGTCGCTGGCGCCATCTGCCTGTTTGCGCTCCTCGGGCTGCGAGTGCCGCTTGGCGCCAGGCAGACGAACGGCGGTATCCCAATACGCGTGATGACCTACAACATCCACGAAGCCAGCGCCGGCGCCGAGAAGGTAGCCGAGGTGATCCGCCGCCTGGAGCCTGATGTGGTCTGCCTGCAGGAGGCCCGGCCGCCCGCGGGCAGCCCGGACCCGGTCGCGGTGCTGAAGGAGCTGCTGCCCGGCTGGCATGTTGCCCGGCACGGGGAGGTGGCGATCTTCTCCCGCCACCCGATCCGCGCTCACCAGGGGCAAAACGCGCCGCTAAACCCAGGCCGCGCCTTCCTCCAGGCCGAACTGTCAGTTCAGGGGCGCCGCCTCTCGCTGATCGCCGTTCACCTGACCACGGCGGCGCATCCCGGCCGGCTGCTGCGCAATCCCGGGCCGACCGCCGACCAGCTCCGGACCACCGCCCGGGTGCGCGCGGCGCAGGTCGATACACTCCTGGCGATGGCTGAGGCGCTGCCCGCGCCCCGGGTGATCGCCGGCGACTTCAACACGCCGCCCCGGGGCCGTCTCTACCGGCGGCTGACGCGCCACCACCGCGACGCCTTCGACGCGGCCGGGCGCGGCTTCGGCCATACTTTCCGCACCGACCGGCCGGTGCTGCGGATTGACCATATCCTGACCACACCCGATCTCCGGGTAGACGGCTGCTTCGTCCCACGGGAGAGCGTCTCCGACCATCTCCCGCTGGTGGCGGACCTGCGCTTGTGAAAGGCTGTTCGTGATGCTCTATTTGAGATGCCCCGGTCCTGCCCTGGGCACCCTGCTACTGCCCGCGTTGGCAGTCACTGCCAGCCTGCCGGCAGAGGGCGCGGCACCGCTCCGCGCCACCGGCGGCCTGACGGCCGAGGCGAACGGCACGGCGCTGTCGTCGGTTTCGCTGGACGGGCAGGCACTGCCCGGCGTCTCCATCACCGCGGTGGTGGAGGACCCGGCCACCGGCCAGCCGGCCGGCGACCGCTTCACCGTCTCCGGCCGCTGGCGCGCCACCGGTCAGACCCTCCGCCTCGAAGGGGAGGTGCGCGCGTCTGGCAGTGAAGAGTGTGCCGCCGACCTGGTGATCCGCGTGGAGGGGGCCACCCTGGCGCTCGGCACCATGGCGGAGGAGCCACTGCTGCTTCCCCAGAAGCTGCTCGGGAAGCTCCCCCTGGTGAGCCTGCGGATCAACGGGGAAGACTCGCTGGCCCTGGCCGTGCCGCCTGACCGCCTGGCGATGTTCAGCTTCCGTCAGGTGGGGAACGCGGTGGAACTGCGCTTTCCCTTTGGGTTTACTACCAACGCCAAACCGGCGCTGCGCATGCGCGCGCCCTTCACCTGTGTGATCTACCGCACCGACCCGCGCTGGCACTTCCGCTCGGCGCTGGCGCGCTACTACGCTCTTTTCCCGGCACTCTTCAAGCCGTTCGCCCGTGATCAGGGCGGCTGGTTCTTCGCTGCCCCGGTGGCTGAACTGCCCAACCCGCAGCACTTCGCCTACTACGAAGGCGGCCCCGGCGACTGGCAACTGGCCAAGGCCCGCGGCATGGGCACCTACCCCTACCGCGAGTCTTCCTCCGCCACCATCCACCTCCCCGGGAAAACGCTGCCGAAGAGCTACGCCGAGGCGATGGAGCAGTTCACCGCCCTGGAGCAGCGGCGCACCCTCGAGGCCTGGGATGCCCAGGAGGCGTTCGAGATCGACACCACCGTGAAACGATCCGGGGCGCAATCGCTGCTGGCCGACCCGGGCACCACCGGGCGGTGGGTGGGCGCCATCCAGAGCGTTGACTTCAAGAAGCCTTACACCGGCCCAATCCGGGTGGAGGGCTACAGCCGCGCCGAGGGAGTGAGCGGCGAGCGCGACAACAACTACTCAATCTACGTGGATGTCATCTATGATGACGACACTTACCTCTTCGGCCAGTGCGCCACCTTCTCGCCCGGCACGCACGACTGGGAGCACAGCGAGGTGGTCATCCAGCCGGAGAAGCCGGTGGCCCGCCTGCGCATCTTCTGCCTGCTGCGCGGGCGTGCGGGCAAGGCGTGGTTCGATGACCTGCGCGCCGGGCCAGCCGATCAGCCGGAGGTCAACTGGATGGTGAACCCCGGCTTTGAGAAGCTGGGGCGCCGCCGCGACCTGCAGTACATCCGCGATAACGTCTGCTGGAACAGCCGCGACGAGTGGGTCTTCTACATCACCGACAACCTGAGCGCCGACGTCGGCCCCGCCGAGCCGATGAACCTGCTGCGCTTCACGCTCAACGTGGACCCGGATATTCCCTCCACCCCGGAACGCCCGGCGACCGCCGCCACCGAGTTCGCCTACTACGACGGCGTGTTTCGCAACCAGCCGGAGGTGGACGGCCTCTACATCGACTCCGTCTCCGCCTGGTGCTACGGGGTGCTGAACTTCCGGCGGGATCACTGGCGCTACAACGACTACCCGTTCACCTACGAGCCGGGCAGCTACAAGGTGGCGCCACACGGTCGCTTCGCCATGTTCGAGTATCTCCAGGCGCTGCAGCGACGCTACCACCCGAAGGGGAAACCGATCTTCACCAACATCCACGTCAACCTGGATGCGTTCCCCCTCTACCTGGTCTCGGACGTGCCCGGGATCGAGAGCAGCCTCTTCCAGGATCAAGACTCGCTGTTCTTCTATCGCGCCAGCTCATACCAGAAGCCGCTGCTGCTGCTCAACTTCATGAACCTGCACGGCCTGGACCGGCGGGAGATCGCCGAGCTCTACCACTACAACGCGGCGTTCTGGGGCGAGTTTCCCTCCACCGGGCGCTTTGTGCAGCGCGCCTACCGCGAATACGGCGACGTGACCCACGCCTACGTGCCGGCGATCCAGGAGATCTCGGCGGCCGGTTGGCAGCCGATCCCACTCGTCTCCGGGGCGCGCGCCGAGCGGTTCGGGGAGAAGGATGCGGTCTACTTCACCATCCAGGCCCCCGCGGAGGCGGCTGAGGAGACGCTGCTCATCCAGCCGGAGGCGCTGGCTGGCATGGGCACCACCCTGGCCGCGTTCGACGCGGTGCGCCTGCAGGAGCTGCCGCTAACCCGGCGCGGCGCGCAGTGGGCACTTCCGTTGGTCCACGGCGGCCCGGAGGTGCAGGTCGTGCGCATCATGCCGCGCGCCAAGGTGGCGGCCTGGCTGCTGGAGCGAGCCCGCCGCCACGCCCTCAACGCCACGCGCGTGCAAGGTACCGAGGGCGTCACCGCCGAGCTGCAGGCGCTGCGGGAGTCGCTGGAGAAGCAGGCGGCAGAGGGAACGGAGCGCTACCCGTTCGCCGAATGGCACGCCCGCCTGGCCGCTGCCCTGGCGAGCGTTCCGGAGAACGAGGAGGACCTGTACGCGCTGAGCCGACGGCGTGAGGTGCTGCAGGCCCGGCAGGCGTTGGCCGCGCTCGCCGCGCACGTGGCGGGGGTACGCTTCACCCTGGAGGGGCCGCGGCTGGGCTATCCCGGACGGGCACTCGCCCTCACCGCGCGGGCCACGGCTCCCGCCGGCGTGCAAGCCCGGGTGCTGCACTTCGGCGCGCAGCCGGCGCCCGCCTCGCCGCTGCAGCTAACGCCCCCGGCGCCGGCCAACGCCGACACCACCCTGCGCCTGGAAGCCGAAGCGCCGGGCACCTACGAGGTCACGGCATGGTTCGAGGTGACGCCGGCCGGCCAGCCCGCCTGGCAGGTGCCGATCACCACGCGCGCCTTCTTCGTTCCGGCGGCGGCATTGAGCCTCAGCGAGACCCAGGGCAGCGAGGAAGCGCGCAGCTACCAGGTGCAGATCGAGCGCCGGGCGCCGGAGATCCCGCTGGTCCTGCATGCGGAAGCCCAGCCGCCGGTCGAGGTGACCCCGGCGACGCTGCCGCTGGCCGCCGACCAAACGCAGGCCGAGGTGCGCGTTCGGCGCCGCGATGATGGCCTGCCGCACACCCTCACCGTGCGGGTGACCAGCCCCCAGGGGGCAGAGCTGGCGCGCGCGGAGACGAGCTACTGGAACGAGCCGCCGGTGCCGGAAGCGAACCTGGCCCTGGGCCGCAAGGGCGCCCGCTGCAGCGTCGACTCTACCTACGACGGTTACCACACCGACGTCCTGACCAATGGGGTCACCGCCACCGCCGGGCTGCACTGGACGCAGCACGCCTGGGCCTCGAAGGAGAGCGCGGACTCGCACTGGGTGCAGATCGACTTCCCTGAGCCTACCCAGGTCAGTGAGGTGTGGCTCTACTGGGCCGTGGACAACGGGGTGCTGCACACGTCACGGCGCTACAGCATCATCGGCCTGGGAGAGGCGGGCCGCCAGGAGCTGGCACAGATCGACGGCCAGTCGCCGCGCAGCTTCAGCCGCCACACCTTCACCCCGACGCGGGTGACGGCGATCCGGATCGAGCAGACGGCGAACGGTGGCAGCGAGGCCCGTCCCGGCCTGCTGTGGCTGCGTGAGGTGTGCGTACTGCCGTAATCGACGGCCTGCCGCCCATCGCGCCCCCGTGCCCTTCGCAGGCATCGTCCTGCGGAGGGCACGTTGCGTTTCCCTGGCCGGAATGCTAACGAGTGCCTGGCACCCCCTGCCGCAGGAGGCGGCTCCGACGCCGACAGGTCGGATCGCCGGCGTCCCGCCGGCCCCCCGTAGGAGTCCTCCATGCTCGACCCAAGAGGATGAAAACGGGGCTCCCTCACCAATCCGGGAGGCAGGCAGCCGACCCTCACCCCGAAGGGGTGAGGAGGCGCCGCCGATCCGGAAGTGAGGCTGGCCGAAAACAGGCCATTTTCAGGGTAGGCGTCTCCTACGCCGAGAGGGCCGGCCGGGGCAGGCGCTATAGGAGCTGCTCCAACTGCGAGTAGCTCCAGTCATCCAACTCCCAGTAGTCGGGAATCTCGAAGCGGTTGCCGTCTACGTCCTTGATCACGATGCGGTGCCCGGGCATGAAGCGGATCTCGTCGCGGTCGCGCACGTCGAAGGTGCGCGGGCCGCGGTCGGTCTCCACCCGCCAGGAGATGACGCCACCGTTGAGGCGCAGGCGGTCGATGCGCACGATCTGCGGCAGGAGGTAGCGCACCTCCAACTCGGCACGCAGCAACTCTTCGGTTCGCTCGTCGACGCCGTCCAGGCTCTCCAACATGCCCAGGTAGTCGTTCTTCTCGCCAAAGAAGGTGATGAACTCCTCGGGGGCCGAGAGGGGGAAGGCGCGCATCGGGCGCACCTTCTCATACTGCACCGGCTCGCCGTCGGCCAGGCGCACCTCCAGGCAGAGGTTCCCGACCCGATCCCGCCAGAGCCGCGTCGTCGCCGGGTTCAGAATCTTCAGTACATCAACCGAACCGTCGATATCCATGAGAGCATTTCGAATCGCGAATTGTGAATCGCGAATTGCGAATCGGTCTTCGCCTGGGTTCGTAGGCTCTTGCCTGGGCGAATTGCGATCCCCGATTCGCGATTCGCAATTCGCGATCCGCGATTCCTCAAACTGCCATAATCTCGGCGCGCTGCTTCTGCAGGTCGGCCTGCATGTCCCACAGCTTGCGGAAGACCCCGTCTTCCTTCTCCAGGAGTTCCTCGTGCGTGCCGATCTCGGCAACCCTCCCCTTCTCCATCACCAGCAGGCGGCTGGCGTTGCGCAGGGTGGAGAGGCGGTGGGCGATGGCGAAGGTGGTGCGCCCCTTCACCAGGCGCTCAATCGCCTCACGGATCTTCGCTTCCGTCTCCGTGTCGACCGAGGCGGTGGCCTCGTCCAGGATCAGGATGCGCGGGTTGCGCAGGATGGCGCGAGCGATGGAGATGCGCTGGCGCTCCCCACCGGAGAGGCCGGCGCCGCGCTCGCCGATCATCGTATCGTAGCCGTCGGGGAGTTGGCAGATAAACTCGTGGGCGTTGGCGGCCATTGCCGCCGCCACCACCTCGCGCCGGGTCGCCTTCGGCCGGCCGTAGGCGATGTTGTCAAGGATGGTGCCGCGGAAGAGGTACGGCTCCTGCAGCACCACCCCGATCTGGTCGCGCAGGCTCTTCAGCTTGATCTTGCGGATATCCCGGCCGTCGATCAGGATCCGGCCGTCTCCCACGTCGTAGAAGCGGCAGATGAGGTTGATCAGGGTCGATTTGCCGGCGCCGCTGTGCCCCACCAGGCCGATCATCTCGCCGGCGCTAACCTCAAACGAGACGTTCTCCAGCACCTTCTTGCTGGTGTCGTAGCCGAAGCTGACGTTCTCGAAGCGCACGTTCCCCTCGATCGTCGGGATCGGCTCGGCATCCGGGGCGTCCTCCACATCGGGGCGCGTGTCCATCAGCTCAAAGACACGCTCCGCCGAGGTCGCCACATGCTGGATGCGGTCGTTCATCATGCTGAGCCGGTACATCGGCTGGTAGAAGCGCATCAGGTATTGCAGGAACGCCACCAGCACGCCAGGGGTCAGCGTCTGCTTTACGATCACCAGGTAGCCGCCGTAGGCCCAGATGCTCAGCGTGCCCACCGTGGAGAGGAATCCCAGGAAGGGGTAGAAGGTGCGGCCCAGGCGCGCCGCGCGCAGGTGGGTGTGCAGCAGGTCGCGGTTGCTGCCCACGAACCGGTCCACCTCGCGCTCTTCCTGGCCAAACGCCTTCACCACCCGCATCCCGGGGAGGATGTCGGTCAGAATGGAGTTGAGGCGGGCCGACTGCCGCCAGGCACGTCGGTAGATGCGATGCACCTTGCGTGAGAACCAGCGGTTGCCCCAGACGATGAACGGCACTGGCCCCAGGGTAATCAGCGCCAGCTTCCAGTCCATCCGGAACATCACCACGCAGATGATGCAGATCGTCATTACCGCGCCAAGGATCTCCTGCAGGCCGGTGGCCATGAAGTTCTGCAGGTTGGCAGTATCATGCATGATCCGCTGCATGATGTGCCCGGCGCCCTGGCGATCGTAGAAGCTCAACGACAGACGGTGCAGGTACTCGTAAAGCTGCATGCGCAGGCCGACGACGATCCGCTGCTGCAGCCAAACGTTCAGGTATTGGCGCACCGCGCTCAGAACGGAGTTGAGGACGTTGACCACGAAGAGGGCGATGAGGACCACCGCCAGCATCCGCAGATCGCGTTGGGGGAAGACCTCATCGAGGAGCGTCTTGGTGAGGTAAGGCGGCGCCAACTCCATCGCGGTGGTGCATGCCATCAGGCAGATGTTGAGCGCCACGAAGAACCAGTAGGGCAGGACGTAGGGCACCAGGCGCAGCAGCAGTTGCGTCTTCTGCAGGCAGACGGGGCAGACGTTATTCCAGCGCGGCAGGGTGCGGCCGCACTTGGGACAGCGTCCCTTCTCGCGGGCGCGCGCCTCGTGGCGCTTGCGCAGCTCCTCGCGCGTGAGCACCTGCGCGGTGGGGCCATCCCCTTCCTTTTCGTCACGCTGGTAGGGGCTGCGCAGGGCATCCACCATCTCGCGCACGTCGGCGAACTTCTCCGCCTGTGACAGCGAGAAGCGGACGTGGCACGTCTCCCCGGCGCCGACTAGGCGCAGCGCGCTGCTGCCGACGAAATCGAGCTTCTCTACCTGCTCCAGGTCGGCCAGGGCGAAATGGTGGAGCTTCGGGGTGCCATTGCCCGAATCAACGACGACGACGCGCTGTTTCGTCGCCAAAAGCCACGTTTCCCCGTAGCGTCCGTCCGGCAACAGGTCGGATGCTACCACAATCTCTGGCTCTTCGCCCGGCTGCAGAAACTCCCGCAGGAGTTTCCCGACTGGCCCGGGCGGGCTCTCCATCAACGGCTCTGGAATGCCGTTGGCTGAGTCAGCCTCCGCCACGGGGCTATCGCTGCGTATCATACGGTCCGCTCTTCCCTCACCGCCCAGGCAGGATGCTGCGGGGATCGCCCGGTGCCGCCCGAAGCCGCGCCCAACCCGGGCACCCGAACCGCAGGCAGCAGATCGCGCGCATCCAGTCTCCTGCCCCGCGGGGCCGCCGGGGGCTGCCCTCTTCGCCCGACACCCTGCCCGGCGGGGGCCATGGCACTGCCACCTCGCGCGTGCCAGGCCCGCGGTGCCACACCCGCTCTCCCTTTCCGCGAGCAACCGCGGATTCCCTTCCGCGCCAACGGCACTTCCCCGCGCGGGGGTCGATTCCTCAACCCCCCGGACAGCGCCGCCCAGAGCGGCGTTTTTCTTGTTCCGCCGTCGCTCTCCGTTTCCCTGCCTGAGAGGAACGCACGCGCTTGCCTCGCCCGGAATCGCGGCGGGAAAACCACGCCCCGGGTCGAAGAGGGAGTGGAGCAAGTGATCGCGCGCGCCGCGGCGCTCCCTACCATCGACCAACGGGGGCGCGCGCCGCGCTTCAAGGGCAGGAAGGGGCACGGATGGATCGAGTGACCGTCCACCTGATCGGAAACGCGCACATCGACCCGGTGTGGCGCTGGCGCTGGCAAGAGGGCTATGCCGAGGTGCTCGCCACCTGCCGGGCGGCCATCGACCGCATGGAAGACACGCCGGACTTCACCTTCAGCCGTGGCGGCGCCGCCACCTACGCCTGGATCGAGGAGGCCGACCCAGATCTTTTCGCCAAGATCCGGCACTACGTTCGCGAGGGGCGCTGGAACATCGTCAACGGCTGGTGGGAGCAGCCCGACTGCAACATCCCCTCCACCGAGGCGTTCATCCGCCACTGCCTCTACGGCAAGCGCTACTTCCGCGAGAAGCTGGGGGCCGACGTGGTCACCGGCTGGAACGTCGACTCGTTCGGCCACGCCGGCGGGCTGCCGCAGATCCTGAAGAAGGCGGGCTTCAAACATTACGTCTTCTTCCGGCCCACGCCTCCCACTGAGCGCGAACTGCCCGGGCCGGTCTTCTGGTGGGAGGGCCCGGACGGCACGCGGATCCTGGCGACACGCCCGCCGGCCGGCCACTACTGTACCGGCGGCGGCGAGCTGACGGCGCAGATCCGCGAGGCGGCCGCGCGCGTGCCTGAGGAGTGGGGCCACTCGATCAGCATGTTCGGCGTGGGCAACCACGGCGGCGGGCCAACCAAGGAGAACATCGCCAACATCCATGCCCTCGCCGCCGACCCGTCCGAGCCAAACGCCATCCTCTCCACGTCGGAGCGCTTCTTCGCCGCCATCGCCGACCACTGGGATTCCCTGCCGGTGGTCAAAGGCGACCTACAGCACCACGCGCCCGGCTGCTACAGCGTCCACTCCGGCATCAAGCGCCTCAACCGGCGGTGCGAGGAGGCGCTGGTGCAGGCGGAGTTCTTCGCCAGCCTGGCCGCGCCAAACGGCGGACCGGCCGACCCCGCGGAGCTGGAGCACGCCTGGCGCAACGTCCTCTTCAACCAGTTCCACGACATCCTGGCGGGCACCAGTCTTCCAGAAGCCTACGCCGACGCGGAGGTGTTCGCCGGCGAGAGCCTGGCGATCGCCCAGCGCGTCGAGAACCGGGCGCTGCAGGCGCTGGCGGCGGGCGTGGACACCTCCGGGCCGGGCCGGCCGCTGCTCCTCTTCAACCCGCTGGCGCGCCCCCGGCGCGAGGTGGTGGAGGTCCAGTGGAACGGCGCCGAGCCGGGCCACCTGGTAGACGCCGACGGGAACGCGGTGCCCCACCAGGGGCTGCAGCCGACGATGTTCGGCGGGGGCTCGCGCATCGCCTTCGTGGCCGACCTCCCGGCCGGCGGCTATCACTGCTACCGCTGGGTGCCTCAGGCATCCGGAACCGTCGGTCGTGAAGCGCCAAAAGGCTCCGCCCCGTCAGCGACCGCTTCCCTTTCTCCCCGCGCGGACGAAGGCGGTCGGGGGGATGCAGCTCTGCCGGCACCCCCCTCCCTCGAGAACGCCCGCTGGCGCCTGGAGTTCGACCCGGCCACCGGCGCCCTGGTGCGCCTGCTCGACAAGGAGCAGGGGATCAACGTCGTCGAGGGGCCAGCGTGCGTGCCGGTGGTGATCGACGACCCGAGCGACACCTGGGCGCACGGCATCCTCCGCTTCGAGACGGAGGCCGGCCGCTTCGGCGAGCCGCGCTTCACCGTGGTCGAGTGCGGCCCGGTGCGCGCCACGCTGCGCGTCGAGCAGCGCTGGGGAAGCTCCACCCTCCGCCAGGAGTTCTCGCTGCCGGCCGAGGGGCGCCGCATCGACATCCGCCTCTGCATCGACTGGCACGAGCACCACCGCATGCTGAAGTACTCCGTGCCGGCGGCGCTCGCGGATCCGAAGCTCACGGCGGAGATCCCGGGCGGCACCCTCGCCCGCGCCACCGAGGGCGAGGAGGACCCCTGCTACCGCTGGGTCGCGCTCACCGGCGACGCGCGCCGCGCGGACGGCCAGCGCGTGCCCTACACCCTGGCGCTCCTCAACGACAGCAAGTACGGCTACTCCTGCCGGGGGAACGACCTGCGCCTCTCGATCCTGCGCAGCCCGATTGCCTGCTTCCACGACCCGGCGCAGGTGGAGCCGGGCCGGGAGTATCTCTTCCTCGATCAGGGCGAGCAGGAGGTGCGCCTGGCGCTGGTGCCCCATGCCGGCCCCTGGCAAGAGGCCAACCTCGCCGCCGAGGCGGACGCCCTGCACCACCCGCCGGTGCACGTCTTCCAGTATCCCCACCCAGGGACTGCCGCCCGCCGGTCGCTCCTCTCGGTGACGCCAAGCCAGGTGTCGGTGCTGGCGCTGAAGGGCGCCGAGGACGGCCCCGGGCTGATCCTGCGCCTCTTC
>JAAZEB010000128.1 GCA_012512505.1 Armatimonadota bacterium
ACCCCACCCGCCCCAACAGCTCTGTCACCCGCGCCACGTCCTCCGCTCTGGCCGCGCCCTGGCCGATGGTGATCGGCAGCAGCGCGTTTTCCAGGCAGGTGAACTCGTCCAGCAGGTAGTGGTACTGGAAGATGAAGCCGATCTGCCGGTTGCGCAGATTCGCCAGGCGGTCGTCATCCAGCGTCTGATAGGGCGTTCCCGCCAACGCCACGCTGCCTTCCGTCGGCCGGTCCAGGGCGCCGAGGAGGTTGAGGAGAGTAGATTTGCCCGACCCTGACTGCCCGACGATGGCAACGAACTGGCCAGGGTAGACGGCGAGGTTGATGTCGTGCAGCACCTCCACCGGCTCGGCGCCGAAGTAGGTCTTGTGGACCCCGCGAGCTTCCACCACCGGCTCAACCGCCACGGATCACCTCCACCGGGTCGAGGCGCGCGGCGCGGCGGGCGGGAAAGACGCTGGCGAGTACGGTAATGGCGATCATGGCGGCGGCGGTGCCGAGGATCGTCTGCCAACGGATGACGCCGGGAAGGAGCGGTTCCGGGAGCTGCCCGGGGCGCACGCTCGCCTGGGGCACCAGCCGCGCCAGGAGGATCAGGCCGCTGCCCCCCAGGGCACCCATCGCGGCGCCGACGAGCGCCACCCCCAGCCCCTCCAGGGTGAACACCTTCAGGATCTGGTGCTGCCGGGCACCCATCGCCTTCAGGATGCCGATCTCGCGCGAGCGCTTCAGCACGCTGACGATCAAGACGCTGGCGATGGCGAAGCCGGCCGCCAGCAGGCTGAACCCCGAGATCAAGAGGGCCGTCGCCGACTGGGCGCGCAGGCCGCTCAGCGCCTGGGGGTTGTCACGCATCCAGCTCTTCGCTTCCAGGCCCAGCGACGCCTGGATCTGGTCGGCCACGGCGTTGGCCGCGAAGAGGTCATCCAGCGACAGGGAGAGGTGAGTGACCGCGCTGCCGCTGGCGAAAAGGCTTTGCGCCGCCCGCAGGGTGACGAAGACCCAGGAGGCATCGATTGTCTCCTGCCCGGTGTCGAAGATGCCGGCCACCCGGAACGTCTGGGCGATGCCCCGGCTGGAGGTGATGCGCGCCCGGTCGCCCAGCGCCAAGCCCATCTCCTCGGCCAGCCGGTAGCCGATCACCGCGTCCTCGGTGCCGATCCCCAGATAGGTGCCGCTGAGGAGGTCGCCGCTCAAGCCGACGATGCGATCCTGCTGGTCGGGCTCGGCGCCAAAGACGCGGACGCCGATCACCTTCTCGCCCCGGGTGAGGGTGCCGTCGCCGGCAACGGCGGCCGAGACGGCGCGCACGCGCGGGAAGCTGGCCAGCTCCCGCACCACTACTCGCCACTGCTCGATCTCCTGCCGCTGCTGCGCGCGCTGCTCCACGCGCGAGACCGCGACGCGGCCCTCCACCGGCGGCACCACCTCGCTGAGGGCGCGCGGCGCCGGTTCCGGGGCGCTTACCTGAACGTGGGCGATAGAGCCGGTCAGGATGGCGAGCCACCGCTCCTGCACCCCGTAGATCAAGCCACTGACGAAGATGACCAGGGTGACCGCCATCGCCACCCCGGCGGCGATCAGCACGGTCTGCCACCCGCCGGAGCGGAGGTGGCGCAGCGCCAACTGCACCTCGAACCTCATCGCCGGCCCCCTCGCGGCCGAGGCCCGGCCCCGGCTGCTACCGGGCGGGCGCGCTGGCCCGGCGCCACCGCCGGCGATTCCGCCACCACCGCGTCGTTCCGGGCCACTCCCGCCAGCACCACGACGCCCCCGCCGCCCCCCTCCCCCACCAGCACGCGGCGCTCGCGCACCACCCCGCGCTCGACCACCCGCACCAGCGCGCGGTCGCCCCGGCGGAGGACGGCGGTGGTGGGCACCACCAGCCGCTCGGTCTGGCGGGAGATGATGATGTTGGCATCCACGGTCAGCCCCGGACGTAGCCAGGGTGGAGTTTGCAGGGGGCGGAGGATCACCTCTACCGTGCCGCGCTGGGGATCGGCCCGGGGGGCGATGCGAACCACTTTGCCGTTCAGCCGCCGCGCGGGAAAGGCATCGGCGGTGAGAACCACCGGTTGGCCGGGCCGCACCAGGCCCAGGTTGCGCTCGTCGAGGTCAACACGCACCTCGGGGAGCTGGGCCTGAGTGAGGCGCAGGACCGGCTGGCCGGGGCCTACCGCCGCGCCCGGGCGGCTGAGGAGTTCGGTGACGACGCCGGCGAAGGGAGCACGGATCGCGGTGTGGCGCAGTTGGGCGGCGGCGGCATCGCGCGCCCGCAGCGCCTCCTGCAGACGCAGGGCGGCCACCTCGACCGCCTCGGCCCGTGGTCCAGCGGTGATCGTCTCCAGGCGCGCGCGGGCGGCGGCGCGGATCTCGCGCAGCGCCTGGCGGGCGGCGGCCACCTCGGCCCGCTGCTGGGCCAGCACTTCCGGGCGCGCCGGCTGGCTCACCTCCCGCAGCCGCGCCTGGGCCGCCTCCTGCACTTCGCGCGCGGCCTGCAGATCCGCTTCGGCCCGCTGCAGCTCCGCGGTGCGCGTCACCTGCAGCAGGCGCTCTTGCCGGGCCACCTCCACCTGAGCCTGCTGCACCTGCGCCTGCGCCAACCGCAGATCCTGCCGGGCGGTGCGCACCATGGCCGCGGCGTCATCGCGCTGCACCCGCGGGAGGGCACCGGCGCGGTAGAGCCGCTCGGCGCGCCCGAGATCGCGCTCCGCCTCGGCCAGCACCAGGCGCGCCCGGCCAACACCCATCTCAGCCTCGCGGAGCAAGGCCCGCGCCTGCTCCAGTGGGGCGCGCGCCGTGGCGTTGGTCTCCGCCAGTGCCGCCGCCCGCGCCACCTCCCGCTGGGCCTGAGCCACCCGCGCCCGCGCCTCCCGCACCTCGGCGGCGGCTGCCTCTCGCTGGGCGCTGGTACCGCCCGCCCCCAGCTCCTGCAGCCGCTCCTCCGCCCGACGCAGCCGCGCCTCGGCCTCCGTCACCTGTGCCTGCGTCTCCGCCCGCACCTGCTCCACCTCGGAAGCCCGCGGGCCGGCACGCGCCTCCCGAAGCTGCGCCTCCGCCGTGCGGACGGCGGCCTCTGTCCGCGCCAGCTCTGCTTGGGGCACGGCGGCCTCCAGTTGCGCCACCAACTGCCCCTGCCTTACCGCCTCGCCCTCCTCCACCAGCACCGCCGCGAGCACGCCGGCCTGGTCGGGCGCCAGCGTCGTCTCGCGTGCCCCGTAGACCCGGCCGGTCGCCGCGAGCGACTGGGTGACCAGACGCGGCGTCGGGCGCACCACCCGCACCGGCCGGGGGCGCCGCCACCAGAAAAACCCGGCAGCGGCGGCAGCCAGGAGGACGAACACCGCAAGAACCCGGAGCAGCCGGTGTCGGCGCGCGTGCGTGCGGATGTCAGTCACGCCTCATCCCCCCAACCCTGGTCTCACCCCCACTGCTGTTCCCATCGCGAGGCACCGCCAACCACGGCGGCGGCGAACACCACGGGGAGCTGCCGCTTGCCCAAGGAGTACGCCTGCCGCAGGTGGAACAGGCGATCGGCTGGGAGGCAAAGGCAGCCCCGCCGGCACGCGCTCGACTTGGGGTGAGGACGGGCTGCCGGTCAGAACAGAGGAGGAAGCGATGGCGAAGATTCCGGTTGGTTTGCAGCTTTACTCGGTGCGAAGCGAGTGCAGTCAGGACCTGCCGGCCACACTGAAAGCGGTGGCGGAGATCGGCTACGTGGCGGTCGCGCCGTGGGGCTACGGCGGCGAGGCGCTGGAGTGGCTGGGCTGGAGCGCCCGCGACATTCGCCGGATGCTCGACGACAACGGTCTGAAGTGCTGTGGCATCCACCTGCAAACGGATGCGTTGATCGGCGACAACCTGAAGCGCACAGTGGAGCTGAACCTGACGCTAGGGAACAGCTTTCTGATCGTCGCCGCCGACAAGCCACGGATGAGCAGCGTGGCCGGCATCGCCGAGCTGAAGCGCATCCTTGAAGACGCGGCCGACGCGGTGAAGCCCCACGGCCTGGCCACCGGCTATCACGCCCACGGCTTCGACTTCGCGGCGGTGGAGGGGCAGATCGCCTGGGACCGCCTCTTTAGCAGCACGCGCGATGACATCATCATGCAGATGGATATCGGCAACTGCGCGAACGGTGGTGGCGACCCGATTGGCACCCTGCGCAAGTTCCCCGGCCGGGCACGCTCGGTCCACCTGAAAGATTACGGTGGCGGCCCCGACTCGGTGATCGGCGAGGGCCAGGCGGATTGGGAGACGATCTTCCGCCTCTGCGAGACGATCCAGCCCACCGAGTGGTACGTGGTGGAGGAGGGAAGCCAGGATGGCTTCGGTTTCGAGATCCCCCGGCGCAGTCTGGAAGCCCTCCGCCGCCTGGGCAAGGCGTAGCGCCTAACTCCGTTGGGAGCGCGACGCACTGCTCCGGCGCGCTCCCAACGGGGGTTGCTGTGCTGCTCGCGAGACGCGGTGGAGAAGGCGTTGGCGTGGGAAGAGCCCTTTCACTTCGAGGACGCCCTGCCTGCCACCCTCGACGAGTCCTTCACCCTGGCCGATACTCTGGGTGTTGGGGAAGCGATGGAGGGCCTGCCCGACCCGCGTAATTGCGGCTACATTTCTCTACCGGTGGCGTGCGCGGTCACCATCTGTCGTTCTGCTGAACCGGCTGGCGGTCTAAGCAAGGGGTGACCGTCAACTACCGTCTGTCCTGGAGGAAGCGGTTTGGCCGGTGACGAAACCGTGGTTGGGTGCAACCGAGGGAGCTGCTGATGGGCGATCAGCAAGAGCAGAATGAGACCACAGTGCTTGGGCGGCGGGCGTTTCTGGGGGCGATCGGCGCTGGCGTGCTGGCCGCGCGCCTGGCTAATGCCGAAGCGGCCGTCTCGGACGAGCCAGCCTGGAGCTTCGCCGTGGTGGCCGACCCCCATCTGCGCGAGGACCGCCAGGGCGAGCCGACCGGCGTGGCAAAGTTCCAGCAGGTGCTGGCCCGGCTGGAGGCGCTGCGCCCGCGGCCGGAGTTCGCGCTGCTACTGGGCGACATCCACCCGGAGAAGCTGGCGCCGCTTCTGCCCGAGATCGCCGTGCCGCTGCGCCCGGTGATGGGCAATCACGAGGGCGCCCCGCAGCGCAAGCAGCTCCGCGAGCTCTTCCCCGAGGAGTTTGCCGGCCGGGACTACTACGCGTTCACCCACCGCGAGTGCCTCTTCCTCGGGCTGTGCACCGCCACCCCCACCGACCACATCGGCCACTTCGAGTCGGAGTTCATCACCCCGGGCACCGGGCAGTGCGCCTGGCTGGAGGCGCAGCTTGCGGCCGGGCAGCGCCACCGGCACTGCTTCCTCTTCGGGCACATCCCCCCGGAGCGCCTGTGCCGCCCCGACGGCATGTGCCTGGCCCAGAACGACGCGCGCTTCCTACACGCCCTGGTGCGCCAGCACCCGCCCACCGCGCTCTTCTTCGGCCACCGCCACGCCGCCATCTCCTTCGACTTCGGCGGCGCGCCCCTCTACGGCGTGCGCTCCTGCAACTGGAACTTCAACAAGGAGCCGACCGGCTTCCTCCACGTGCTGCTGGGCGGCCCAAAGCCGGAGGTCCGGTTCGTGGCAGCGGCGGAAGGGTAACGGCGCCGGTAGCCCCCCAACCCCGAAACCGGGGGGGCGATGGTGGCCCCCCCGAAACCGGGGGGCAGCCCCGCCCCACCCCCAGTTGGTCTTGCCGCCGGCCGGCCAAGCATGCCGCCCCAAGGAATGCTGGCACTCCGACCAATCGCTGCACCCGGCAACGGTTCCCCCCCGCATTGGGGGGCCAGGGGAGCCAAACCCGCCGCTCCCCCCCGATCTCGGGGGGCCAGGGGGCCATCCCCTACAGTTCCCCCCAGCATTGGGGGCCAGGGGGGCCACATCGGCGGAAGGGCGCGCCGGCCCGGGTAGCGAACTCTCCCGGCGGGCCGGCGTCGGTCGGTGCCGGCCAACCGACCGTTGCTGGAGGTGCTCCGATGGCCGAGGTGTCTGTACCACTCCTACTCTCCCTCTTCTGGCCCCTGCCGCGCCAGGCACAGCCGGCCCCCGCGCTGCTGCTCCACCTCCCGATCCAGGTAGAGGCAGCCCGGGGCCTCGACGCACCGGCCACGCTGCTGCGGCGTGAGCTCACCCGCCTCTTCGGCGCGGGAGCTGTGGCGCCTGACGGAAAGACGCGCATCCGCCTGACGCTGGCGCCTCAGGCACTCACCCGGGCGGAGGAGTACACCCTGGAGACCTCGCGCGACGGCGTCCTCCTGCGCGCCCACGAGGCACAGGGCGCCTTCTGGGCGGTCCACTCGCTGGTGCAGCTCCTGGAGGCCGCCACGCGCGTGCCAGAGGGCTATCGCGTGCCCGGCGTGAGGCTGCGCGACTGGCCGGAGAGCCCTTTCCGCGCCTTCATGATCCAGGGCGCCTGGAGCCCGAACGCCGACGACCTGAAGCGCAACCTCGACTTGCTCGCCCGGATGAAGATCCGCTACTTCGCCCTGGAGTTCGGTCCGCAGGTGGTGCTCGACCTCGACCCCGGCATCGCCCGGGGCGGGCGCTTCAGCAAAGCGCAGGCGAAGGAGATCATCGACTACGGGCGCAGCCTCGGCATGCAGCCGATCGCCTACCTGAACCTCCTCGGACACCTGGAGCGCGCCTACGAGAAGCCCCCTTATACCGACCACGGCGGGCTGATGATCGGCAGCGACGAGACCTACGAGCGCTTCGTCTTCCCCATCCTCGCGGAGATGCTGGAGGTGTACGGTCCCGTCGAGTACTTCCACTGCGGAATGGACGAGGCATGGGAGCTGTTCACCTGGCTCTCGGAGCAGGGCCAGCCGAGCGCCGACCTGCTGGTGCGCCACATCGAGAAGGTGAACGACTTCCTGAAGGCGCGCGGGGTGAAGCTCGTAATCTGGCACGACATGTTCCTGGCGCCTGGCCTACGGGAGGAGCTCGGCGGGCCGGTGGGGCCGGCGAACGGCGGCCCGCCCCAAAACACCGCCGCCGCGCTGGCGCGGATCCCCAAGGACGTGATCCTCAACTACTGGTTCTACGAGCCGCTGGAGGCCTACCCGGCGCTGGACTACCTCAAGCGGCAGGGCTTCACCGTGTGGGCCAGCCCCTGGCAGACCCCCTTCAGCCTGGTGCGCTACGCCCAGGCGCGGCAGGTGCCCACGATGGGCACTCTGTGGACCGGCCCTCCAGGATGCTTCTCCTCGCGCACCTACGGGCCGGTGACCGCCTATTACGCGCAGGCAGCCTGGCATCCGGGGGCGGCACCTGCCGAGCGCGTGCCCGAGCCACAGGTACTTCCCCAGGCCGTGCGGGCCACCTCAGCCGCCCTCTGGGGCCGGCAGACGCGCGCCTTCGCGGGTGCCCAGGCGCTGCTGCTCTCGCCGGATGGCCAGCAGCCACCCACCACGCTGGCCTGGCCAGCGGAGGCCAACCGCGCCCCGGAGCAGCACGCCGGCGTGCCGTTTGACTTCGGCCGGGCGGCCCACTTCCCCGCGCTGCGGGGGAACGAAAAGGCGCTGGCGGCGGGCGCCCCCGCGGCCTACGTGCTGCTGCCAGGCAACCAGCGGCTGGAGCTGGATGGGGTGAACACCAACCGCGGTGAGGATCAGCTCATCCTCTATGCCGCGCCCAAAGAGCGCACCGGCACGAACATCTACGGCGTGGAGGTGGCGGTCTCCAGCACTGGCACCGTGCTGGGGATCACCGAGTACGGTGGCGGCGACCACCCGGTTCCGGCGGGCGGCTTCGTGCTGTCGGCCCACCTGGGCACGCGGGGTGACAAAGCCCAGCGCCTGCAGACACTGCGGCCTGGCGAGCGCGTGGCCGTCTTCGACGCGGCGGGGAACTGGCTGGGAGGCTATGAGCCGGGACGGCTGTGGGCAGCCCTGCCGGGCGACCGCACGCTGCGCCTCGATGGGGTGGATACCGCCCGTGCCGAGGGCGCCCTGCTCCTCTACCAGCCGGGCTACGGCGAAGGTCGGACCGGCACCAACGCCTTCGGGGTGGAGGTGGTGGTGCAGCAGGGGAAGGTCACGGCGGTGCGGAAAGGAGCGGGTAACACGGCAATCCCGGCGGATGGCTTCGTGCTCTCGGCGCACGACGGCGCGGCAGACAAGGCGACGGCGCTCTCGGAGCTGAAACCGGGCGACGCGGTGCGCCTGCTGCTGGAGAAGGGCGGGCGCCGTGAGGATCTCGCGGCCGCGCTGGCTGGCCGGCGTTGGAGCATGCCGGTGAACGCGGCCTGCACGACGCTTTATCTGGTGCTGGCCACCGATGGCAGCACCCATCCGCCGGCGCTGCTGGGCGACCTGGTCCTTCGCCAAGCGGATGGCACCACGCGCCGCGTGCCGCTGCGCTATGGCGAGCACGCCTTGCCGCTCGGCAGCGACGTTTGGCCGCACACCCTCCAGCCCTCCGCGTGGCTGGTGGAGCGCCGTGAGGAGCAACAGCGCTGCCTGGTGGTCGAGTGGCAGAACCCAACCCCGGAGGTGCCGCTGGCCGAGCTGCAGATCGAGCCGGCACCGACTGCCCTCGAAATCGGCTACCGGGTGCTGGCAGCCACTGCTGCGGTGAAGTGACCGCGGAGGGGTCCTCCGGGGCCGGTAAGGGGTGGGAGAGGCACGCTCGCTCCCAGGCCGGTGCTGTTCCGGGTGCTTTGCCGGGGGGAGGGCGACGATGCGTGGAATCAGCCTGCTGTCTTGCATCCTGGTGAGCATTCCCGGCATCGCCAGGGCCGACTTCGCCCGCCCGGAGGAGCACGGCGGCCTGCGCGACATCGTGCTCATCTACCGCGGGGCAGCGCCACGCACGGCGAAGGAGATGCTGCCGCTGGTGGCGCACGTCGACCGCTCCGGCGTGCCGCGGGCCTGGTTCTTCGATGGCTTCCTCCTGCTCACCCAGCAGCCAGAGTGGTGCCAGTCAGAGACGCGCGCGCAGATGCAGGGGTGGCTCGATGCCCTGTTCGCCCCGGGCGGACTGGTGCCGGAGCTGCAAGCTGCGGTGCAGGCGGCCGAGCAGCGGCTGGGTGCCCCACCCACCCCTCGCCAGGTGATGATCTCCCTGCCGCGCCCGGTCGGCGGCGAGGGGCTGCGCGAGGCCCGTCTGCCTGACCTGGAGTGGTTCATTGATGAGACGGTGCGCCGCTGGCAGGCGGCCGCGCCACGCCACCTGGCGCTGTGGGGCACCTACTGGTACTGGGAGGAGATTGGCGCCGCCGAGGGCCCCCTGGTGCGCGGCGCCTGCGACGCCACCCACCGCCACGGGCTGAAGACGCTCTGGATCCCCTGGTTCCGCGCCTCGGGCTGGGATCAGTGGCGGGAGGCCGGCTTCGACCTGGCGATCCTGCAGCCAAACTATGCCTTCCTGCCTCCAGCCGCCGGGCGCCACCTGCCAGACGAATCGCGCCTCAGCGAGACGGCGCGGCTTGCCCGCGAGGCTGGCATGGGCGTGGAGATCGAGACCCGCTACGCCCTGACCGCCTCCGCCACCGACCGCGCCAACCTGCGCCTCTACCTGAACCATGCCTTGAGCGATGGCTATGCCGGCGCCGTGCGCGCTCACTTCCACAGCATGGACCAGTACCAGCGCCTGGCCGCCAGCACGCTGCCCGAGGCACGCCAGCTCTACGACGATCTCTACGCGCTGTGCGCCGGGCGCCTGCAGGCTCGGCCGGTCTCTCTCCTGCACCAGGTGCCGGTGCGTAGGCTGCGTGCCGGAGGGGCACGTGCCGAGACGGTGGCGCTCACCGGTCCGCGCCCGGAGCCGGTCGTCCTCGGCGCGGGCGACCGCCTGGAGCTGCGCCTCGATCCACCCCGCCTGCTGGACGAGCTGCGGCTGTGCCTGGCCGGCGACGGCCAGAGCACCGGGCTGCGCGCGCTCACCCTCTCCGGCCGCGCCGCGGCGGGTGGCCCCTGGCGCGTGCTCGACTCCCTGGCCGAGGCGCCCCCGCCCGAAGGCGGCTGGCTGCTCAGCACCTGGCAGCCAGTGCGGCTCTCGGCGCTGCGCGTCTCGGTGGAGCCGTTCCCCGGCCGGCGCGTGACCGTGACCGGGCTCACCGCCTATCCCGCTGAGCCGGCCTCCAGCTCGCCGGACAACCTGGCGCTTGGCTGCCGCTATGTGGTGCGCCCCGGCCACCGCGCGGTCTACCCCGACCGTGGCGGCGAGCTGACTGATGGCCTGCTCAGCGAGGAGGGCTTCGCCGACGGGCGCACCGTGGGCTGGAGCGGCGTGGCAAAGGTGGTGGTGGAGATCACCTTGCCGGAGGCAGTGCCGGTGGAGGCGGTGCGCTGCCACCTGCAAGGGGGCGGCTACGCGGCGGTGCAGTATCCGCGCGCGCTCTCGGTGGCGGTGAGCGACGATGGCGAGCGATGGCGCCTGCTGAGCGACGCGCCCCCGCGCACCGAGCTGCTGCCGGCACGCGCGGGGGCGACGGAGGGACTCTCCCTGGCCTGGCGGCGTCAGGAGGGGCCCCCGGGTGGCGAGCGCGCCCGCCACGTCCGCGTCACCCTGGTGCCGGCGGGCTGGCTGATGCTCAGCGAGGTGGAGGTGTGGAGCGGCGGCCGCAACGTGGCGCTCAAGGCACCCTACCGCTTCCGGCCCCTCCCCCACGCCGCGCAGAACTACAGCGACGACGGCGAGAAGTTGACCAACGGCACCGCCGTGCCCTCCTTCGAGCACACCGTTGGCTGGGATCAAGGGCCAGCCGAGGTGGAGGTGGACCTGGGCCGCGCCTGCCGGGTGCGCGCGGCTCGTGCCTACGTGCTGGGCGGCGGCAACGGGGGCGTTTACCTGCCGCGGGAGGTGACCCTCTCCCTCTCCGCCGATGGTCAGGCCTGGACAGCCCCGGTGCCGCTGCGCCTGCCCCGCCGCGACGAGCAAGAAGCCAGCTTCGGCGTCTGGGCCAGCGCTAACGTAGCCCCCCAGCCGGCACGCTACGCCCGCCTGCGGCTCACTCCCGCGCGCGGCTGGCTGATGCTCGGCGAGGTGGAGGTCCTCGGCACGGCCGAGTGAGTGGCGCGGCCGAGGGCACGCCCCGTCGGTTGGAGGGCGCGGGCGCCTAGAAGCCGGTGGAGAGGCCGGGGATCTCCAGAGTGAAGCCGATGCCGAAGTCGCCGCCGCGCTGGCTGAGGACGATGCCGGGCTGCAGGCACTCCAGCCGCCGCGAGTAGCCGATCTCCCAGGCGTAGAGGCCGCCGTTGTCGGCATCTAGCTCCGCTTTGAGGGCCAGCGCCCGCCGGGGAGTGCGGTTGCGCCACTCCAGCACCAGGCTGCGCTCGGCATCGATGCGGTCGAAGAAGAACGGGGTGGTGCCACGGGCGATCTGGTGCCGCCAGTCCAGACGCAGCCGGTCGCGCCGGGAAGGCTCCCAGTAGAGGCTTAGCTCGGGAGAGACGACGCCGTAGCGGGTGCCGGTGCTGTAGTAGCCAACGCGCCCGCGCAGGGCACCACCGACCTGCACCCGGGGCAGCACGCCGAAGGGGCGCACCTCCAGCGCCCCGGAGAAGCTGAGGCGGTTGGCGGTCACCTCGGTGGGGTGTTCGCTGAAGCGGCCGGCGCAGCCGCTGGCAATCAGCCGGTAGCGCCGGCCGGGCGCCCAGCGCTCCCCCTCGATGTCGCCGGAGTAGAGGCGGGCCGAGGGCGGCATCCGCTCCAGGCCCACCTGCAGTGGGCCGTCAGGACTCCACGCCGCCGGCAGGTAGAAGGTGAACGCCGGCAGCACGGTCAGCGTCAGCCCGCTGACGAAGCGACTGGAGGCCTCCTCCTTGTAGCCAGCGCGCAGGCCAAACGGCACGCTCCCAAAGCGGTCGATGCCGGCGCCGATCCGGAAGAGGTGCCGCGCCGAGAGGACCGCGTAGCCGGAGGCCGCCCCGCCCAACGGCAGCGTGCCCCGCCAGTCACTGCGCAGGCCCACCGTGTCCGGCTGCCCCAGGCTCAGGCGCGGGAATAGGCCCGGCGCGTCCTTCTCTCCCGAAAGGTCCACCGCGATCCTTGGCAGGGTGAGCAGGCGCGTGCCAAACAGCGACACCCCCACTCCCTTGCCCACCACCCGCTGGCCAGGGCGCAGAACGATCTCCCGTGCGTCCACGGAAAAGTGCGGCCGGGGCGACTCGCAGGTGGTGAAGCGGCCGCGCTCGAGCACGATCTCCTGCGGCAGGCCGGAACCGGGCTCTCCCTTCCAGGCCCCACGAATCGACTGCCCCCGCAGGTGGTAGGTGACGTCGGCCTCCGGGTCGGGCGCGGGCACGGCCGCCGCCACCTCGCCACCGGCAATCACCCGCGTGCGCAGGTTGTAGACCACCCGCTCGCCCTGCACGCGGCCTTGGGGCGCTTCCAGGGTCACCGCGCCGGTAGCGGTCAACTCGCCGCCCTGGGGGTCGTACTCCGCCTGCTCGGCGCGCAGCGTCTCCTCGTCGCTGGTGACCACCACGCCCTCGAAGGCGCGCACCACGCCGGCCGCCACGCGCGTCACCCGTCCGGCTTCCACGGTCAGCGGCGTCTCCCCGGCCAGGCGCGCCGTCACCCGCGCCCGGCTCTCGCCTCCCCAGGCCTGCACCTCGCCGCTCGCCGGGTCATACTCCGCCTCGTGGGCCTGCAGCGTGTCCTGCCCGCGGGTCAAGTGCACTGCTCCGCTGGCCCGCAGCCTCCCCGAGCCAAGGCGGGTCACTTGTCCGGCTTCAATGGCGAGCGGACCCTCGCCCTCGTCAACGCGGGCCATAACGCGCGCTTCCGTTTCGCCACCTTCGGCGCGCAGCTCCCCGCTGCGTGGGTCGTACCAGGCTTGATGGGCGCGCAAGGTGTCGTTCCCACGGGTGACCAACACCGCCCCGCTGGCAACAAGGGTACCTTCCCCCTTACGGAGGAGGTGATTGGCTTCGACCACCACCGGCACATCGCCCGGGATGGTGGCGCGCGTGCGCCCGGGCGCGCTCAATGCGGGCGCCGGCAGCAGCAGCAAGAGGAGCAGAATCACGGGCTTCAGCTCGGGGCACTCCATTCACGCGCGGCGGGGGGATGAACCGCCGGGGGCTCGTTTGGCGGCAGCGCCTGGCGGCTGTAGGGTCACGCCTGACCCCCCTGGTACTTTTGACGAACGGCAGCCGCCGGGGTTCAGCCGGAGGCGGGGCGGCGGCAGTGCGGGCAAAAAGAAGGCCCCCGGAGGGCCGGCAAGGCCGGATCCGGGGGCCAGCTTGGCGACAGACGTCTGCTTAGAAGCGGACGCCCATCTGCGCGGTCGCGACCCAGCCGCGGTAGTTGGCGGGCTGGTTCGAGTTATCCTCCGCGTACTTCGCGAAGTCGACCAACTGCACCAACGCCGCGAGCGAGATGTCGGGCGTGAAGTTGTGGCCGATCCCGAAGTTGATGTAGGTCTCGGTGTTCTTGATCCGAGTACCCACGAGCGGGCTGCCGCCGACACCCATGGTGGGCAGCGACAGAGGCGCCGCACCAGGAGCACCGACGTAGTTGCGGAAGACCTGCTCGAAGCCGAGCTTCACCGGGTTGCGGTTGGTCAGGTTCCAGACAAGGGCCGCCTGATAGCGGTCGATCTTCAGATCGGTCTCGTTCGGGTCCACCGTCGGAGGCACGACACCCACGGTCGTGACGTCCTGGGCGCCCTCATACCACTCGCCACTGGCCTCGAAGCGCATGTTGCGCAGGAAGGAGGCCAGGCGCCAGCGCAGCGGCAGGTCGACCTGGGCGATGAAGCCCTCGATGCCGCGGGGGTTCTTCCAGGAGCCGAGAGTGCCCCAGTAGCCGGGCACGACGTAGCCGAGCTCGATGCGGCGCCAGCCACCACCGATGCCCAGGCGGCCCAGCCCGAACAGGTTGAACCCGAAGCGCGCGCGCACGTCCAGGGCGCTGTCATTCAGCGCGCGGGGGCGAGCGACACGGCCGGTCTGCGTCTCACCGAACGCGGCCTCACCATCGAGGCGGATCGGGCCGAGGTTCAGGTGCGCATCCGCGCTGTAAACCTGGCCGCGCGCGTCCTGGGCGCCAACCGGGTTGCCGAGCGCGTCGGTCGCGTTGTTGTCAGCGCCACCGAGCAGCCAGTTGAAGCCGATCCCGACATTGCGGAACGGGCCGTAGTTGAAGCCAGAGGCCACTTCCGTCGTGGAGGGCTCCTCCGCGAAGAAGTCTTCCTCTTCGTCGAGCGCGCTCTCATCCGCGGCGGCGATCTCACGCGCGCCATCGGCGACGCGCGCCGGCTCCTGCTCGCCGAAGCTCAGGCGAGCGCCCGCGAAGTTGCTGATGCGGGCGATCGGCGCGGTGCCGACCAGGCCGGTGCTGCCGAAGACGGTGCCACCATTGGCACCGAAGAGCGAAGGAACGTACTGGTTGAGCGGCAGCAGGCGGCCGTCCTCGGGGTTCACACCCGCGAAGGCGCGCAGCCGGGCAGCGCTGCCGAAGCGCCAGGTGGTCTCCGCGCCCCAGAAGAACACGTCGCCGCTGTCCTCGCGAGGCACGAAGGTGTAGGTGTCAGGGTCGATCGCCCGGAAGGTGTAGGGCGTCAACTGGGTGGTCTGGCGGCCGATGGTGATGTCGCTCACGCCAAGGAAGCGGAACGGCACGTTGATGTTCGCCAGCACCAGGTTCAGCTCGTTGGCGCCCGCGCTGTTGTAGAGGTGGAAGTTGGGCGACCGATAGCTGGAGAGGTAGTTCCCGGCGTTGATCACGACGTTCGCAGTGACGTCGCTGCTGGGCCGGGCGGTGATCCCCAGGTCGAGGTCGACGTAGGGCAGCACCGGGTCGAGGATTTCGCTGTCCACGGTGGGAGCAGCACCCAGGCCGGCCTGGTTCACCGGGCGGCCATCCTGGTCGAAGACCGGGCGGGCCACGCCGAAGTTCACCACCTGGTCACTGATGCGGGCGCCCTTGCCGATGAGGTTCAGGTCACCGCTGATGACCGGCATGCGGGCCAGGCGAGCCTCGATGTCTTCCACGCGGGTGCGCAGGTCGGCGAGTTCCTTCTTCACCGCGTCAACATCGACCCCCAGGCGGGCCAGCGAATCGCGGAACTCGTCCACGAGGCGCTGCACCTGCTGGAGCTGCTCGGCGGTGACGCCGCCGCCAGGCAGGCCAGCCAGCTCCTGGCGCACGATCTCCTGCACCTGCTCGCGGGTGAGCATCTGGTTGCGGAGCTCATCGAGGGCATCGTTGAGCTGCTCCTCGGTGATGCCGTCGATACCACGCACACCAGAAAGCGAGTCGATGCGCTGATCGATCCCCTGGAAGCGGGCGTTGAGCGCCTGGAGCAGGAACTGGGTGAACCGGGCGAACTCGTAACGGGTCATCGGGCGCTTGCCCTTGAAGGTCCGGTCGGGGTAACCCTCGACCAGGCCGGCGGCCCGGAGTTGCTCGACCGCGTTGTACGCCCAATGATCGGGCGGTACATCCGCAAAGGGCTCCGGCTTGAGCGTCCCTTGCGGGTTGGCGAGCGTTCCTTCCTGGGCACGCGCCAAGGGCAAGGAGAGGCCGACCGTCATGACGGTCGCTGCGATTAGCGAAATCGCGAGCCTTTTCATCATCCTTCATCCTCCTTGCTGCTAGCAACAGACAGACAGCCACGCTCTACAGGCGTGGTCCCGACAGTCTCTCTGGTGGGCAGGCCACGGAGGGGGACCGGACGTGAGTTCGCCGTGTTTCCTTACCATCCGGGCCATCAGCGGCTCGCCACCTCGAGACATTCTCGCCATCGCGCGTCGGCGCGGGCAGGGGGAGGCACCGCAAGCCTCCGCCACGGCCACTCGCGGCCGCTAGATGGCGGCACCTCCTGATTACAGCGCAGGGAAATCGTTCCCGATCAGTACGTGGCGACGCCGACTGTCGGGGGGTGGAGTCCCGGCGCTAACCGGTTCAGCCGGCAGAGTACATCCGTTTAGTAGTCTCCCGTGTACATCGTAAAGGCATGTCCAGGCGCCCCGAGTATAGCACACAGGCGCGGCGATGTCAAGCAGCCGTGCGCGGCTGCTATCCGTACGCTTGCTTCCATTCCAGTTTGATGACTGCCGGCCAGGAATGTTCCCGTGGCCCCTCCGCGGAGTGCCACAACCCCCGCGGCCAAGACGCCCGATTGCTCGGGCACTCCGGCAAGCCCCCGGGAGAGCAACGGAGTGCCGCAGCCATGCGGCCTCCCACAGTGC
>JAAZEB010000129.1 GCA_012512505.1 Armatimonadota bacterium
CTCCACCGGCGGGAAGGTGACGCTGCTGGCCAGCTTCACCCACTCCGGGTCGCCGTAGACCCCGGCCTTGCGGTAGTCAAACGGCTTGAAGCCGATCTTCAGCGCCGGCGAGTTCGGCTTGAGGCGGAAGTCATAGCGGCCCCGCTCCGGGTCCACGTCCTCGAAGAGCGGGTCGGCCACGATGGAACCGGGGTCCTGCCCCAGCTTCTGCCACTCTTCCAGGCTGAGGCCCTGGAAGGTGGGCGGCTGCCCGGAGGTCACGTAGTAGAGGTTGCTTTCCAGCCGCACCTTGTCGTCCTTGGCGGTGCCGGCGGCGATCAGGTCGCCGTCCTTCCAGTAGACGATGTTGTTGCGGTAGGTGAAGGAGAGGTGTTCCTCCACGCGCGAGCGCTGCAGTTGCCCGTCCATGCTGAAGGCGAAGATGTTGTTGCGGATGATGTTCTCGCGCCCATAGTGCTGGTGGTAGGTGCCGGTCTTCACGTTGTAGACCAGGTTGTTCTCCAGCACGAAGTGCGAGCTGCCTTCGTCGTTGTAGAGGCCCCAGCCACCGCGCCCGTAGCGATCGTAGGAGTAGACATCGTGGATCACGTTGTTGCTGATCGTGCTGCCGGGCGACGGCCCAAGGGTATAGACGCCTCCCATGTCGCTGAGGACGCCCCAGCCGATATGATGGATGTGGTTGAAGTCAATCCGGTTGCGCTGGGCCAGGCTCTCGCCGTAGCCCCACACCCAGCCGACGGAGATGCCGGTGTAGTAGAAATCAGAGATGTCGTTGTGCGTCACCTGGTTGTCGCCGCTTTGGCCGATCCAGACGCCGATGCAGCCGGGGAAGAGGCGCCCACCGGAGCGGATGATGTTGTTGTCGACGGTGATGTGGCTGGTGCGGTCGAACGCGTCCGGCCGGATGGTGGTCTCGCCGATACGCACGCCGCCGGCTCCCGTGTCGTGGATGTAGGTCTTCTCAACCCGGCAGTGCTGGCAGCCGCGCCGGAACCAGACGCCGTAGATGCCGACGTGCCCGATCTCGCACCCCTCGATGCTCACGTGCCGGGCGCCATCCGCCATCACCATCGCGGGAATCGACACCGCCGCCTGGCCGTCGGCGTGGCCCTGGGGCGGCAAGACGTACTGGCCGTAACGGAAGCGGAGGCCGCGCAGCGTGAGGTGCTCCACGAAGAGGCCGGCCGCCGGGTCTCCCGCGAAGCGGACGAACTGCTCGACGACCGGCGCCACTACCTCCGCTTGCGCTAGGTTCTCGCCCGGGCGCGGCCGGTAAGAGAGTGTGCCGTCGCGGTCGAGGCACCACTCGCCCGGTTCGTCGAGTGCCTCCCGCAGGTTCTCCAGGTGATAGCGCAGCCCGTAGCCCCAGTAGGCCAGCGGCCACGGCGCATCACCAGTGGCGACGATCATCCCCGTCTCTGGGTCTACCGCGGCGATGCGATGGCGCGAGGCCTCCCACGAGTGGTAGATGACCATCTGAACGTCGCTGAGCTTCTCCTTGGGCACCTTCAGCAGCGGCGCGATATCTTCCGGCCGAGCGATGAAGGCGCGCCGGGCGAGGTCCGCCGGCTGCCCGGTGGCGGGATCGAGGGCGTGTTCCACCCGCTTCAGGGCGTAATGGTAGAACTTGTTGGGGGTGCGGGCGCGCACTGCCCGCTTGCCGTTCACCCAAAGCTGATCGAAGTTCCACTGGCCGGCGGCTACCTCCGGCACGCGCGCCGTCCACACGCCGTCCGGACCGGCCTCAAAGCCGCGGATGCGCCGGCCGCCGTGGAAGATCGGCGTCGCGCCCGGTGCCGCCTCGTAAACGATCGGGCACTCCGCGGTGCCGCTGTCCTCTGCCCCGAAGACGATCGGTTCCGTCAGGCGGTAGGTGCCGCTGGCGAACAGCACGCGCACCGGCTGTGTCAGGGGACCGGCCGCCTTCAGCTTGCGCACGGCATCCCGCGCGCCGCGCAACGACGCGAGCGGTCCGTCGGTCCGCGCCGCGTTCGGCCGGGCCAGTTGGCCCGACCAGTTGTCTCGGCCGTCGGGGGCCACGTAGAGCGTCGCTGCCTGCCCGACACTGCTGCCGGCCGCCAGCGCCGCCGCTCCCAGAGCGACCATCATCGCGCTTCCACGTCCAAGCATCTCCCGACCTCCCGTTCCGCGGTCCTGCCTGCCCGGCGGGGCGCCGGCTGCCGGGCGCCATTTCCCGGGCGCCTGGCGCGGGGCGCCATCAACGACGCCCCTGACCCATGGGAAAAGCGCCCTGAAGGACGCCCCAGAGCTGCATCCTGCCAGGCCGATTCGCTGTTAGCCGCCGGCAGCCGCTTCCCTTCCTGGCAGGCGCCATGAAGGCGATTTGACGGCGGCGTGGCAGGCAGGGGGAGCTACCGGTCGCTGCCGCGCAGCAGCGCCAGGGCGAGGGTGGCATCGAGGAGGGTATCGGGCAGCACCCGGCGAGCGAACAGATCCAGGAGGCCGCGCACCGTCAGCACCGCCGTGTCGCTGAGGCCGCGCGCCGTCAGCCAGGTGGTGCCGGCCGGCAGAGCGTCTGGCAAGCTCGCGGCCCCGAGGCGGGCGATCCACCACAGCTCCTGGGCGCGGGCGCCATACTCGTCGCGCGGCACCATCGAGCGGATGTCCGCTACCGCGCGGTCGAAGTACTCCGGCCAGCAGGCCAGCCCGCGGTAATAGTCGTGGATCGGGGTGTAGCCGTGCGCCTCTTCCAGGCGTTGGAAGGCATCGCGCACCCGGGCGGACGCCTGATCCGGAGACACCAACGGCACCACGACCGGGTCGGCAGGCGGGTTCGGGTGGCCGGCCCGCGTGGGGTGCGCCGTGCCCCCCACCGGGAGGCCTGCCAGGGCGGCGTCCCAGGCGGCGGCAAAGAGGAGGACGCGCGGCAGTTGCCACCGCTGCAGCGCTGTCCAGGCGCGGATCTGCTCCAGGGTGGCCTCCGTCAGACCGGCGGCCCGCAGCATGTCTGGGTCGCAGTAGCCGGCCGGCTGGGAGGAGAGCGCCGCGCACCGACGGAGGTGATCGGCCACGGCCTCGGCGCCTGCCGCCCGCAGGTTCCCCGCCATCGCCTGCCAGGCCGGCACCAGGAACTGCGGGTGGCCAGCCAGGGTGCGAAAGAGGAGGTCGGGCACCGGCGAGCCGACCGCCTCGCCGCAAGCCTGGAGGAGATCGCGCACCTCCGGGAGCGTGGGCGCCGCCTCCCGCTGGGAGGCGCGCTCAGCGGCAACGGCAGCGCCGGGAACGAAGGGGGGAGTGAGCGAGAGCATCTTGCCCTTCCTTTCCCCGGAACCATTCCCATCTGGGCCGCGCCGTAAACGGCAGGAAACGCCCGGCGCCAGCGGGAACCTGCCCGGCGGGAGGTTGTTTGATCGAACGTGGGAGACGGGGCAGGCCCAATGGAGTTTACCGGTCCGCAGGAGGTTTTCGCCCGGCATGGCCGCCGGCATCCGCTGCTGCGTCTGGTCCTCTTCACCGCGATCTTCTTGTCCCTCGTCTACGTCTTCTGGCTGCCGCTGGCCGTGGCGCTGCTGCCCGCGGAGGGCGACCCCAATCAGCTACTGACTGACCTCACCCACCCGGCGGCGGTGGTCCTGCTGTGGGTACAGTTGGTCGCGGCCGTAGTAGCTACCTACCTGGCGACCACCCGGTTTGACGAGCAGTCGTGGCGGGCCACGGGGCTTTGGTTCCACCCTGGTTGGCAGCGGCACGCGTGGAGCGGGCTGGTGCTGGGGTTCGTGCTGATCCTGCCGATCTTTGGCGTGCTGCTGGCCACGCGCGTGGCACACCTGGAGGCGAGCAGCGCCAGCCCGCTGCGGGCGCTGCGGTTGGGCCTGCTGGTGATGGTGCCGGTGGCCCTCTCGGAGGAGTTGATTTTCCGCGGCTACGTGCTGCGCAACCTCACCCAGGCGTTCGGTGCCCGCTGGGGCATCCTCGGGTCGTCGCTCATCTTCTCGGCGCTGCATCTGTTCAACGTGGCGGAGCTGGTAGATCGCTCGTTGATGGGGGTGGTGGTGATCGCCGTCGCCAGCATCTTTCTTGCCGGGATACTGATGGGCAGCGCCTACCTGCGAACGGGAAGCCTCTGGCTGCCGGTTTTGCTGCACTTCTCCTGGAACTTCACTCAAAGCACGCTGCTGGGGATGCCGGTGAGCGGGCTGAGCCTCCCCGGCCTGATCCACACCAGCCTGTCGCGTCCCTACTGGCTCTCCGGCGGGCCGTTCGGGCCGGAGGGAAGCCTCCTGGCGATCCTGGCACTCTTGGGCGGCCTCTACTGGCTGACGCGGCGCGGCCCAACCACGCGCGGCGTGGTCGAGAGCGAGAACTCCTCGCCCGAGGCGCGGTAGGTCACCTCGCCGATCACCGCGGTGAAGCCGGCTGCCGGGCGCGGCAGCGCGTAGAGCGCCTCATCACCGCTGGCCCGGAGGGCGTGGCGCTGCCAGCGGGCGTCGCGGAAGTCGCGCGTCGGCGCGGCCGCGGTCCACACCGCGAGGCACACTGGCTCGGCCTCGGGGCGCAAGCACAGCACCAGTGCCTCCCGCTGCTCGGCGTGCTCCCAGGCCAGGCCCGGAAGCGTACGGCCGTCGGCGCGCGCCCTGGCGAAGGCGCCAACGGCTCGGAGCACCCGCGACCGCCGCGGCAGCGCGTGCCCCGCGTTCGGTATGTAGAGCAGGTGCTTGTCCCCTGGGAGCCCCTCAAAGTAGTGCCCGACCGACTCGAGCGTCCAGTAGCGGTCGTTGGTGGCATGGACCAACAGCTTCGGCAGGTGCAGCCGGTCGCGCAGGGCGTAGGGGTCGATCAACGTGGCGAGCCAGCGCCCTGCCGGCGTCGCCAGCCGCTGCGGCAGGCCGACGGCGGTGTAGTCGTGCACTTCCTCGCTGTAGGCGCCGTAGGCGGCAAGCTGCCCGGCCATCTGCGCCGGCAGGTTCAGGTTGTCGTAGACCAACGGCGCGATGCCGGCCACGCGGGGGTCGACGGCGCCGGTGAGCCAGGTGGTCCAACCGCGCTTGGAGGCGCCGGTGATCACGAACCGCTCCACGGGCGCGGGCCACTCGTTGGCCGATAGCTCGGCGGCAGCGTCCATCGCCCGCACCACGCTTTTCACCATCGGAAAGAGCAGCGGCCAGGTGCAGTCGCCGGTCTCCAGACAGCGCACCAGGGTGTGGGCGATCAGCGCGTCTTCCGCCTTGCCGCCCAAAAGCGGCTGGTTGGGGATATTGAACAGCACCCCGGTGGGCAGCGAGAGCGCCCGCGCTGCTTGGGCCATCAAGCGGATCGTCTCGAAGTTGCCATCGTCGCCGGAAACGAGCAGCAGCAGCGTGGTCGGGTTGTCCACCCGCGGCGGGCGAAGCAGCACCAGCGCGTGCTTCCAGGGGAGGCCCTGCCACTCCTGGGAGACCAGGCTCACCCGCGTGACGGAGACCCCCAGCGGCAGCGCCAGGTCGCCCGCCCGGCGCCAGCGGTAGGCCCCATCGGGGCGGGCGACGTAGTCGAGCAGTGGGTGACCCCGCGGGCTCCGGCCGGCACGCGCGGCCAGTGCGGCCGCCGCGCCGAGGGTCGCTCCGGCAACGAGCGGTGCGTGCTTCACCTCAGCCTCCCGGTTGCGAGCATACCCATTCCCGTGGCGCCCAACCGGCCGTATGCCTGGCCGCACCCGTCGGAACAGGACCTGGCCGCCGGTGGCGTCGAATACCGGCCCGGTAAGGAGTTACGGTAAGGAGTACCCTGCACGATGATCCGAGCCGCTGCCTTCCTGTTCTTTTGCCTGGCCGCGTCTGGGGCACTGGCCGCGCCGCCGCCGATGAGCGTCTGGTACCCCTTCGAGAACCCGGCAGCACCTGGCCACAGCGCCGGCCTGGTCCCCTGGCCGGCTTACCCGCTGGGCGCCAGGGTGGGGCCCGGCCGGCACGGGCGTGGCTTGGTGCTCGACGGCACCAACGGGAACGGGCTCTACCTGCCCAACCCGGTCAGCTTCTTCGGCGAGCAGGCCGAGCGCGGCACGATCGCCCTTTGGGTAAAGCCCGGCTTTGCCGCCACCGAGGCGCAGGGTCCACGGGTGATCTTCGACTTCATGCGCCAGACCGGCAACACGATGGTGGATGGCTACGAGATCGCCCTCTTCGTGGATGGCGCCGCGCTGCATGCCAAGCCATGCCTCGACCGGCAGATGACGATTGATAACCCGTTGCGGCCGGACCGGTGGACGCACCTGGCGCTGGCCTGGGACTGCGCCGAGGGCACCACGCTCTACGTGGATGGACAGCAGCGCGCGGCGCTCCCCGGCCGCTTCTCCCCAATCGAGTTGGAGCCGGGGTGGCCGGGGCGCGTGGGCTGCCACACGCCCTGGGGTGCCTTCCCGTTCGCCGGCGCCATCGACGAGCTGCGCCTGTTCAACTACCGGCTCGACGAGGCTCAGGTGGCCTCGCTTGCGGCCAGCGACCCGCCAGCGCTCCCCGTGGTGGCGAAGCGGGTGACTACCGACGCCGTGGTGGTGGCAAACACGAGCCGGGAGCCGGTGACCGTCGCGGTGCAGCACTGGCTGCCCGGCCGGCGCGTTCCCCCGCCACACCGTGGTTACCTGCCTTTCCCGTTTGGCGCGGTGCCGCCGGCGACCAGCCTCTGGACGGCTGGCGCCGTGCCGGCCGAGACCGGGCCGTCGCGGGTGTTGGCGGCGGGCGAGGAACAGCGCCTCATGCTGCCCAAAGTGGCGGATTACCTCGGGCCACGGCAGGTGCGCGTGGTTGTGGGCGAGGGCTGGCAGGCCCGAGAGATCGCTGCCATCGTCGCCGCGGGCTTGCAGGTGGAAGCGGAGGGTTTCGCCCCGCGAGTGGTGCTGACCGAGCAGCCGATGACGCTGCGGCTGCGGGTGACGAACGAGCTAGGCCGCCGCTTTGCCGGGGCGCTGCGTGCCGAGTTGCGTGACCCGAACGACCGCGTGCAAGAGACGCGGCGGCTGCCCCTCACGGGTGCCGCCGGGGCGCGACGCTCGCTGACGATCCGGTTTGCCCGCCCGCCGGCGCCCGGCAGCTATCAGGTGCGGCTCTTCGCGCGGGAAGGCACCCGCGAGGAACTACTCGATGTCGTTGCCCTCCACGCCACGCTCCCCTGGACGGCGAAGAACACCTGCGATGTTGCCGCCTCCTACGTGACGGCGCCAGATGACGCGGCGCTGCTGCAGGCGATGGCGCGCGACGGCGTGGTGGCCCTCCGCCTGCACGGCGGCAGCGGCGACTACTACAATACCAATCGGAGCCTCGCGGCACTGCTGCGCTATGGCCTGAAGGCCTGGCGCATGCCCGCTGTTTCCTACGGCGAGGTGTGTGCCGCGCCGGCCAAACGCAAGAAGGTGCGTGCCACCGCCCGCCACCTCGGCCTCTACCTGCGCGACAACCCCGCCGTGGTGAAACAGGTGATCGGTGGCGAGGGCCTGAGCTGCCCGCCGTGCTACTGCCCGGACTGCACTGAATCGTTCCGCGCCCATCTGCGCCAAAGCTATGGCTCGCTGGCCGCGCTCAACCGCGCCTGGGGATCGGACTACGCGCGCTGGGAGGCGATCCAGCCCCTTGGAAGCCCGCGCGATATCGATGAGACCGCCGAGCGCCTGAAGATGATGAAGGTGGCCCTGGAGCTGCCATCCGCCAGCACGGAGCGTTGGCGCCGGCTGTTCGAGCTGGACCGGCCGCGGGCCATCGAGTGGAAGCGCTGGCACGAGCAGAAGCTGATCCAGTGGTATCGCGACTTCGCCACCGCGTTCCACCAGACAAACCGGCATCGCACGCCCTTAAGCGAGCAGCCGTGCTGGCCGAACTTCGCCAGCCACGTCCTTTTTGCCCTGGGCCGACTGGCCGATCTGGGCGGCATGGACCTTTACCTTCCGGGTGAGGGGCCCACTACCCTCGGGCACGCCGCCGAGCTGTTCCTCAACTTCGACCTGAACGCCTCCATCTTCTTACCCCAGGGCAAACCGCTCATGGTCCACGAGCTGTACCTGCAAGACAACTCACCGGCGCGGCTCCCGGAGGCGCAGGGCTGGTGGCTGGTCGGACGCGGTTATGGCCTGCTCAGCTACTTCACCTACGACTACTACTACGAGGGGATCCGCGCCAACCAACCGTTGATCTTCGGGCTGTTCGACAAGCAAGGTCAGGCTTACCCGACCTACCCCTCCTTCCAGCGTTTCAGCCGCGACGTGAAGCAGTTCCAGGCGCGCCACCGGCCGCAGACGTTGCGCCGGGAGGAACCGCGCGTGGCCCTGTTTATGGGGGACGATGTCTCGCTGGCGAACAACCTGGAGACCGGCGGCGCCACCTGGGAGGCAGCCGGCGTGGTGGGGCACAACGGCGCTTACTGGCTCACCGAGCGCAGCGGCTATCCGGTGGAGTTCATCAACGATGACTGCTTCGCGCGCCTGGCAGGGAAGCGGGCGCTGGTGGTGCCATGGTGCCACGTCATCCGCCCCCAATCGCTCGAGGCGATCCTTTCCTTCGCGCGCGCCGGCGGCACGGTGATCCTCGACGGCGCCGTTGGCCTCTACGACGGCCGTTACCTTCCTTACCGGCCGCTGCCGGGCGGGAAGCTGGCGGAGGCCCTGGGGATCCGCTTCCGCGAGTATCGCGACGAGCCGAACCGGCTGGTGGTCCGCGAGGGGGTGGCGATTGACACACAGGGGGTGCCGGTGGAGGCGCGCGTGACGCGCGGCCACGTGCTGCTGCGCGACGCCGAGGGCCGGCCGGGGCTGGTGCGGGTGCCCTTGGGGAAGGGGAAGGTGCTCTTCTTCCTCACCAACGTGGGCCGGCGCAACGTCTCGCGCGCTCCGCAGCCGGAGGCGCTGGCGCTGTGGCAATCGCTGCTCGCGCGGGAAGCTGGCGTGGTGCCGCGCTACCGGCTGGTTCCCCGCGAGGGCACCGGGGTTGGGCTCGTCGGCCGGTTCACGGCGCCGGACGCGGAAGCGCCCCCGCTCTTCGACGTTTCGGTGCGCCTGCGAGGGCCCCGCGAGGCGTACGTCTTCCTGACGAGCTTCTTCGGGCCTACCGCGGGGACGTTGGCCCTGCGCCTGCCCCCAGGGGGCTACACCGCCCACGATGCCCTCAGCGGCGCGGCCGTGCCGCTGCGCGCTGCCGATGGCGAGTGGCACGCCGCCATCGACCTGCCGGCCTATGGCAGCCAGGTCCTGCACCTTCGTGCCACCTCGGGCCGGCCGTTTGCCTCCTGGTGAGCCGGGCCTGGCCGCGGGGGAGGATGGGGGAGGGAGGTTGTCGCCGTGCAGTACGGAATTGTCGCGCTGGCAGCGCTGCTGGTGGCGGGGCTAACGCTGTTTTCGGGGTTTGGCCTCAGCACGATGCTGCTGCCGGTCCTCGCGCTCTTTCTCCCGGTGCAGGCCGCCGTCGCCGCCACCGCCATCGTCCACCTGCTGAACAACCTGTTCAAGGTGGCGCTGGTGGGGCGCCACGCGGACTGGCAGGTGTCGCTCCGCTTTGCCGTGCCGGCGGCGGCGGCCAGTTTCCTGGGGGCTGCCCTTCTCGGCTACGTCGCCCGGCAGCCCCCGCTGCTGCATTACGAGTTGGCCGGCCGCGTGCAGACGATCACCCCGGTGAAGCTAACGATCGGCGTGCTGCTGGTGGCCGCGTCTCTTTTCGAGCTGCTGCCGCGTTTCGAGCGGCTGGCCATCGACCGAAAGTACCTGCCCGTGGGCGGGGTGCTCTCCGGGTTCTTCGGCGGCCTCTCCGGCTTGCAGGGCGCCTTGCGCGCTCCCTTCCTCATCAACGCGGGTCTCAGCCGCGACGCCTTCATCGGCACCAGCGCCGTGGCCGCCGTGGTGGTGGATGTCGCCCGCCTGATTGTCTACGGCACGGCCTACGCCACGGCGAGCTTCGGGCGGCTGCCGCCCGGTGGGGCCGGATTGGTGGCCGTGGCGATGTTGGCCGCCCTCCTCGGCTCCTGGATCGGCGCCCGCCTGGTGCCGAGGGTGACCCTGCGCAGCTTGCAGGTGATCGTCGGCGTGATGCTGCTGATGGCGGGGGCGGCGTTGGCCGCGGGATTGGCATAGGCCGGCCGATACCCCCGCGGCCCGCCGAGCCTCCCGGCGGATCCGGATGCCGCAGTGAGGGCACGTTTGGGCAGCGAACCGGACGGGAACGGAGACGCCGTGGCGGGGCGAGCGGCTCCGCCCCGGAAGGGAGGCCACCAGAGATGGCACGCGACATGACGGTGCGCGAGGCCGGCGAGAAGGGCGGGGAGATCCGCAAGAAGCAGCTTGGCCACGAGGGTTACGAGGAGCTGGGAAGGAAGGGTGGCGAGGCGCGCAAGGAGGAGCTTGGCCACGAGGGGTACGAGGAGCTGGGCAAGATGGGCGGCGAGGCCCGCAAGCGCGAACTCGGCCACGAAGGTTACGAGGAGCTGGGCCACAAGGGCGGCCAGCGTGTCCGCGAGCTGATCGAGAAGGGCAAAGAGGCGGAGAGCAAGTAGCGGGCGCCGGCGACTGGGCCGCATGGCTGCGGCACTCCGTTGCTCTCCCGGGCAAATGACCGGAGTGCCCGAGCCATCGGGCTGCGGCAGGTTGGGATGCCGCATCGCCGCGGCACTCCGTTGCTCTCCCGGGCAAATGACCGGAGTGCCCGAGCAATCGGGCGTCCTCCTGGCCGCGGGGCGGCGGCACTACCGCTTAGTGGTGGTAGGTGAAGACGCGCACCTCCGCGGCGCTGGCCGGGCGCGAGAGCTGCAGCAGCCGTTCCTCGCCGGGCATCAGGTCAAAGTAGTTATCGCTGAAGATCACCTGCTTGTCCGGGTGGAAGAGGTAGACCCCTTTGGCAAAGCGATCCGTGCGCACCACCAGCCGGTCCGGCGCCGGCTGGGTGACGCGGATCTCGGGGCGCGGCAGGCGCATGTGCTTGGGGCGTGAGAAGGAGTAGATGTTGCGTGCCGTGCCCCCGTCCTCCCAGCGCAGGGTGAACTCGGCGAGGCAATCGAAGCGGCGCTCCCGGTAGTTGTCCAGCGCGAGCTCTCCCAGCGACACGGCACCGCGCCCGTCCAGCGTGACCGGGAAGCGGCGCGTTTCCAGCACCTCTCCCTCCACGTGGACCACGCGCAGCTCCACCTCGCCTCGCTTCCGTCCGTCACGCTCCGAGGCGACGAACAGGTGCCCGCGTGCGTTGGTGTCGACGTTGTAGTCAATTGAGTAGCGCTGCTGGAACCCCACCAGGTCGGCGGCATAGGCGCGCGCCAGGTAGTAGTGGCACGCCTTCGGCACCAGGTTGTAGTCGACGGCCGACCAGGAGATGGCCGGCCAGCAGTCGTTGAGCTGCCAGATCAGCACGCCGCTGCAGTTGGGCACCAGCGAGCGCCAGTGCTCCACGGCATACTTTAGGTACTCCCCGTGCGCCAGGTTGGAGAGGACCACCATCCGCTCGAAGTCGTCCGTCACCCGGAACAGCGCCCCGATGAAGTGGATCAGGCGGTCGTTCTTGGCCGGGCTCTCGAAGTGGTTGCGCGTGTCGAAGACGAACGACTGGATGTGCCGATCCTCCGGCTCGCCAATCGTCAGTGCCGTGCGCAGGTCCGGCAGCGACTGAATGCCGGTCTCGCTGACGAAACTGGCGCGGTTGTGGCAGTAGCCGCTGAAGTCACCACAATTGGAGTGCAGATCCCAGAAGTGGCTGTCGCCATGGAAGGCGTTGTTGGCCGGCACGCCGGGTTCGCCGGAGTAGGGCGAGCCGTTCCAGTAGAAGCGGTCTGGGTCCAGGTCGGCAACGAGGGAGGGGAAGACCTGGTCGTAGATGGTGGCGCCAAAGTGGTGGGGGAACTGGTCGCGCAGGCCAACCCACCACTCCTCGTAGCCCCAATGGTTCTCGTTCTCGCCGCACCAGATCGCCAGTGAGGTGAAGTTGCGCAGGCGCTTGATGTTGTAGGCCAGCTCCTCCTCGACGAGCGAGAGGAAATGGGGGTCGGTGTCGGGGTACATCGAGCACGCGAAGGCGCCATCCTGCCACACGAGGATGCCCCGCTCGTCGCACATCCGGTAGAACTCGTCGTCCTCGTAATAGCCGCCGCCCCAGATGCGGAGCATGTTGACGTTGGCCGCTTGCGCCAGGTCGAGGTTGCCGCGGTACTGGTCGTAGTAGCCGCGCGGCAGCGAGTTGTCGATGGGGATCCAGTTGTAGCCGCGGGCAAAGATCTCTTTGCCGTTGACGCGGAAGACAAAGCGTTGGCCCTGCGCGTCGGGACGCGGCTCGCGACACACCTCGATGGTCCGGAAGCCGAGGCGGTGCTGCCGGGCATCCAGTGGCTCGCCGGCCGCCTCCAGCGCCACCTCTAGGTTGTAGAGGTAGGGCTCGCCCTCGCCGTTCGGGTACCACAGGCGGGCGTTCTTCACCATGAATGGCACGGTCGCGCTGCCGGCGGCCACCGGGGCGCGGAAGGTGCCGCCGGCGATGCGCACCACCGCCTCGGCGCCATCACCGCCGGGGGCCGTCACGGCCACCGTGCCATCCACGCGGTCCCCCTCGATGCGGTAGCGCACGTGGAAATCGTCAATCGCGGCGCGGTCGTAGGTGGTGAGCACCACCGGCCGCCAGATGCCGCTCACCGGCAGCTCCGGGCCCCAATCCCAGAAGAACGAGTAGGCCGGCTTGCGCAGGAACATGAAGTCGGAGTTGAGGTGGGCGGGGAACTTCAGCCCGAACTCGCGCTGCCGCCGCTGGGCCTCCAGGATCGGCGAGCGGAAGATCAGCGCCAGGGTGTTGGTGCCCTCGCGGAGCTGGCCGCTGACATCAAAGCGGTAGCCGACGTGGCAGTTCTCGGTGCGTGCCAGTGGCTTGCCGTTGAGGTAGATCTCGCAGACGGTGTCCAGGCCTTCGAAGCTCAGCAGCGCCGTGCGCCGCGCGGCGTCCGCCTCCCCGGCGAACTGGGTGCGGTAGACGAAGTCCATGGACTTGAAGGGGGCGAAGGAATCCTCGTAGCCAGCGGCGGTATCGGGCGCCACCAAGCCGGCCGCCTGCAGGTCGGTGAGGTTGGTGCCCGGCACCGTGGCCGGTAGGAACGAGAGCGATTCGAGATCGGCGGGTCCGCTCACCGTTCCGTGAGGAGCGTAGGCGAACTCCCAGCCCGCGTGAAGCAAGCGGCGCGCAACATCCATCAGCGGCGTCTCCCTGACCTGCCTGGCATCCCAGTGGCGTCCTCGGTTGCCTGGTCCAGAGCCTCCTCCCGCGCGGCCCACGCGCGAGAGTCGCCCGGGGCGTCGCTATGGTTGGGGGGTGGCAGCTCCAGGTGCCGTCCGGTCACCGACCGGTGCGACCCCAAAGGAACCGTCCGAGGCAAGACCATCTTACCAGGCTGCCTGCCTGCTGTCAATGGCGCGCGGCCGGAGATTTCGGCAAGGGGCTCGTCAGCGAGCAACCGCGTGCTGAGGGTGCGTCAACCGACCGTGTGCCTGCGGCTGGGCATCGCGCGCGGGCTGTGCGCCGATCTCCTTGCCCGGAATCTCGACAAGCGTCCGAGCATTCAGCTTGACAAAGCTACCCGCGGCAAGGTATGATACTGCCGTTGGCGAAAGGAACCACGCCCCAGCGGTTGCTTCCGGGGCCCGTGTTGGTCCCGGCTGGCAGCGAGCGACAAGCGAGCGGTTTGGCGCAGGAGCGTTGTTTCCTGTGACGGTCACTCCCCACCGAGGTTGGCTGCTGCACCCCGCGTGTCTCACCGCCGCCCGGCTCGTGGGCTGCGCCCGGCTGCTGCCCGGGTGAGGTTTGAACTGACTTCCGGAGGTTTGCGCATGACGCTGGCGCGTCGATTTGCCGTTGGCTGCCTGATCCTCTGTCTGGCGGCCCTATCCGCTACCGTGGCCCGCGCCGAGGAGCCCACAGTCGTCAAGGTCTGGCAACTGCCCACCCGTGAGGCCCGCACGGTGGATCAGCGGGCCGAGCTGGCCGTGCTGGAGCGCTTCTGCGAGCTGCACCCCGAGATTACCATGGACGGCTTCCGGGGCATCACCGCCCCCGGCATGGGCCAGGACATCACCCCCCTGCTGGCAATGGCGGGCGGGGTGGCGCCGGATGTCCTCTACGTCAACTTCCGCATCTCCGAGAACTACATCGCCCAGGGCTTTCTCTCCCCGCTGGACGACTACGTGCTGGAGTGGGCTTCCGAAGTGGCCGGTAAGCCGGTCACAACGATGACCGAGGCACAGCGCGTCCTCTCGCACATCATCATGCCGCAGGTGTGGCCGGTGATCTACCGCGAAGGGCCGGACGGCAAGAAGCACGTCTGGGCGATCCCCTATGGCACCGTGGTGATGGTTCTGGCCTACCGCAAAGACCTCTTCCGCCGCGCCGGACTCGACCCCGACCGGCCGCCGCAGAACTGGGACGAGCTCTACGAGTACGCCAAGAAGCTCACCAACCCGGAGCGCGGCGAGTACGGCATCGGGCTCACCGCCGGCCCGCAAGCTTCGTGGACCTTCATCAACTTCCTCTGGTCGGCCGGGGGGGAGGCCGTCATCGAGAAGGACGGCGAGTGGCGCGCCGTCTACAACACCCCGGAGGCGCTGACGGCGCTGCAGTTCTACCAGAAGCTGGGCCGGCCGTTCATGCGCGACGGCAAGGAGATCTCGCGCGTCGCTTACCGCGACACGGACGTCTACACCAAGTGGGGCCTGGGCAAGGTCGGCATGATCTTCCAGTACATGAACGACCAGGTCATGTCGACGATGAACCCCAACCTGATCGGGGTGGCGCCGATGCCGATGGGGCCCACCGGCATTCGCGGCAACGAGATCAACGCCACGATGCAGGGTGTGAACGCCACCATCACCGACCCGCGGGTGCGCGACGCGGCCTGGGAGTGGGTGAAGTTCCGCGCCGGCGACGAGGCGAAGCGCATCCGCACCCGCATCTACATGGAAGCCGGCTACGCCCAATACCTCAACCCCGACCACCTGAAGCGCTATCTGACGCCGGAGGAGTACCACCGCTTCAGCCGCCAGATCCCGAAAGGGTGGGCGGAGACGCTGCAGTCGGCCATCGACAGCGGGCGCCCGGAGCCGTACGGCAAGAACTGCGAGATGATCTACACGGAGATGACGCCCCCGATTGAGCAGGCGTTCATCTCCGACAACACCGATCCCAAGTACCTGCAGAGCCTGCTGGACAAATCTGTCGCCGAGACGAACGTCAAGCTGATGGGCCTGGTGCCGCCGGACGAAATGCGTAAGCGCCGAATCGTCGCCGGGCTGGTGGTGCTCGGCCTGATCGCCGGCTTTGCTTTTGTGTTCCGGGTGGTGATGCGCACCTTTGCCAAGGAGTTGGCGCCGCCGCCGGTGACCGGCAAAGGCTGGCGCCGCTTCGGCTACGCCTGGCTCGTGATGCTGCCGGCCATCGTCTCGGTGGCGGTGTGGCAGTATTACCCGGTCATCCGCGGCTCCTTCATGGCGTTCCAGGACTACAAGCTGGTGCTGCCCAGTGAGTGGGTGTGGCTCGACAACTTCGCCGAAGTGCTCTACGCCCCGGAGTTCTGGCAAGACCTGTGGAACAGCGCCCGCTACATGGGCTACTCGCTGGCGTTCGGCTTCCTGACGCCGATTCTGCTCGCCCTGGCGCTGCACGAGGTGCCCCGCGGCAAGGTGGTGTTCCGCACGCTCTACTACCTGCCGGCGGTGACTACCGGCCTGGTCATCTTCATGCTCTGGAAGCAGTTCTACGACAGCAGCGCGAACGGCCTGCTGAACCAGTTGCTGGCCCAGGGCGCGAGCGTGTTGAACTTCATCATCACCAAGGTGGGGATGGCCGCGATTGAGGTGAAGCCGCAGGACTGGCTGGGTGACCCGAAGTGGGCGATGATGATGATCATCATCCCGCTGGTGTGGGCCGGGATGGGGCCCGGCTGTCTGATCTACCTGGCCGCCTTGAAGAGCATTCCCGAGGATATGTACGAGGCGGCGGATCTCGACGGGGCGGGGATCCTCTCCAAGGTGTGGCAGATCACCGTGCCCCAGTTGCGGCCGTTGATCATCATCAACTTCGTCGGCGCGTTCATCGGCGCCGCCCAGGCGTTCGATGCCGTCTTCATCATGACGGGCGGCGGCCCGGTGAACTCCACCCGGGTCATCGGCCTGGAGATCTTCTACAAAGCGTACGTTTATCAGAAGTTCGGCTACGCGGTCGCCATGGCCTGGATCGTCGGCGCGTTGCTGGTCGGCTTCACCGTGCTGCAGCTCCGAATCCTGAGCCGCGTGCAGTTCAAAACAGCAGAGGCGTAAGAGATGCCGATTATCCCGACTGTTGGCCGGCGCAGTCCCAAGATGCGCCTCATCATCGCCAGCCTCTACACCGTGCTGGCTCTCGGTGCGGTGACCATGGTCTATCCGTTCCTGGTCATGGTCTCTACCTCGTTCACCAGCGAGGTGGACAAAAACGAGTTCCGCGCCGTGCCGCGTTACTTCTACCGCGATGACGTGCTCTTCCGGAAGTACGTGGAGGCCAAGTACAACGAGGACATCCCGAGGTTCAACCAGTTCCTGAGCAACGACGTGCCGGAGTTCAAGGAGCTGCCGGTGCCGGCGGCGGTGGCCGACTGGCGGCCCGACCAGCCGGTGCCGGCGGCGGTGGCCGACTGGATGGAGTTCAAGAAGACGCTGCCGCGCACGTACACCATGCTCGGCGGCGTGACCAACCTGTCGCGGATCACCCCGGAGATGCAGGCGCGCTACCAGGCCTGGCTGCGCCAGCGCTTCAAGGGAAGCCTGGAAGCCTACAACCAGGCCTATGGCGAAAGCGCCCAGCAATGGGAGCAGGATGTCCTGGTGCCGATTGAGGACTGGAACCAGCGCAGCTATCAGCCGGTGGAGAACCGCAAGTACCAGGATTTCCTCAAGTTCCGCGCCGAGCAGCCGGCCCGCTACTTTACCACCGCCTCTGGCGATGGGCTGTTCCAGGACTGGCTGCGGCTGCGCTACGGTGCTGAGGTGGCGCCGCTGAACAAGGCCTGGGGCACCAACTTCAAGAGCCGCTTCGAGGTGCGTCTTGCCGAGCGGCGGCCGGCCCACCCCCGCCAGGCGAAGGATTGGGAAGAGTTCGTCCGCACCGAGTTGCCCAGCCAGTTCGTTGGGGCCGACCCGGAGGCGGCGCCGCTTTACCGCCGTTTCCTGGCGCAGCAGTACGAAGGCTCCATCGATCTGCTGAACCGGCGCTATGGCACGCGCTGGGCCAGCTTCGACGTGGTGCCGCTGCCGCCGCCCCAGAAAGTGCCGGTTGCCGGGATGCCCCAGGCCGACTGGCTGGCCTTCGTGGAGGACGTGCTGCCGGCCGAGATGATCTACGTGCAGGTGCCCGAGATCCTCTTCCGCAAGCACCTGGAGCAGCGCTACGGCAGCGTGGCGAGCCTGAACAAAGCGTGGGGAACCAAGTACACCTCCTTCCTGCAGGTCGCTCCCCCCTACATGGAGACGGACTGGGTGGAGATGCAGGTCGACCGCAAGGCGATCCGGCGGGAGTTCATCGTTCGCAACTACCGGGAGGTGTTCAACTACATCGTGCTGCACGGGCGCTCGCTGTGGAACACGCTGGTGCTCGTGGTGGGGCTGATGGCGGTGACGCTGATCGTCAACCCGCTGTGCGCCTACGGGTTGTCGCGCTTCAACCTGCCGCAGACCTACAAGATCCTGCTCTTCTTGTTGGCCACGATGTCGTTCCCGGCGGAGGTGAGCGCGATTCCCCGCTTCCTGCTGTTGAAGCAGTTCCACTTGCTGAACACCTACTGGGCGCTGATCTTGCCGGCGATGGCCAACGGCTACTCGATCTTCCTGCTGAAGGGGTTCTTCGATAGCCTGCCGCGCGACCTGTACGAGGCCGCCACCATCGACGGCGCCAGCGAAACGTTGATGTTCTCCAAGATCACCATCCCACTCTCGATGCCGGTGATGGCCGTGATCGCGCTCTCGACGTTCACCGCCGCCTACGGCTCGTTCATGTGGGCCCTGCTGGTCTGCCAGAACCCGAAGATGTGGACGCTGATGGTTTGGCTCTCCCAGATGCAGCAGTGGGCGCCCACGTTCGTGATGTTCGCCGCTTTGGTGCTGGCCGCGATTCCGACGCTGCTGGTCTTCGTGTTCTGCCAGAACATCATCATGCGGGGGATCATCATCCCGACCGAGAAGTAGGGCTGCGTTGCGCGGTTGCGGCGCTCCTGGTATAATAGAGGGGTGGGATGCACAGCGTGTCCGGGAGCGCCAACAAAATGAACGCCGCTATCGAGCTCTTCAACGAGTATCAGGACCCGGCGGAGGCCCGGCAGTTGTTCGACGAGATGCGCCAGCTCCGCCCGGAGATTGCCACTCCCGCCGATGCCGTCGCGCACATTCTCGGCTTCCGGCGGGAGGTGGGGCCGATGATCGTCGACGGGCGTCCTACCTGCCTGTGCGCCAACGTGTGGGAGGCCTGCCACCAGATCGCCGCCATGGGGAAGCGCCGCATGCGCTGGGCGGTGCCGCTGCTGGCACGCCTCCTTTTCCACCAAGACCCCGACTTCGAGAGCTGCCCCCAGTACGCGGTACAGATCCAGGCGGCGGCGGCGCGCGCCCTGGGGGCAATCGGCGACACGCGCGCCATCGCTCCCCTGCTGGCCCGGATTGAGGATGGCCCCACCTACGTGACGCTGGCCGAGGACGACGAACTGGGCGGCCTGCGCGTCGAGTTGGATGAGGCGGTTGTCGCCGCGCGCGCCGCGCGGGAGAGCCTCGGCGCCTCCCTGGTGAACGGCCCCGCCTCCCGCTAAAGCCTCCCGGCCCTCACCGGCCCCCCTGTGCCACCCCGCGCCCGCCCCCTGGTGGGCGGCTGGTCCGCCCCACCTATACCCTCGGCACGTGCCGATTGGCCGGATCGCCGGCGTCCTCGCCGGCCTCCTCCTGATGCGCCAGGGCCACCCATGGCTCGGTGTCGCCGGCCAGAGGCTGGCGCGCCGACCGCGCTTACCCTGCCGTAGGAGCCCTCCAGGGCCGGCAGGCGGCCACCCAAGAGGATGAAACTGGGGCTTCCTCGCCAATCCGGGAGGCAGGCAGCCGACCCGCACCCCGAAGGGGTGAGGAGGCGGCGACGCGGCCGCCCGGCAGAGGCCCGATGGCTCGGGCACTCCGGAAGTCGCCCGGGAGAGCACCGGAGCGCCGCGGCAATGCGGCTTCCTACAGTGTGAAGCCCGATGGCTCGGGCACTCCGGCCATCCCTCCTGGATGAGTAACATCTTCCCGGCGTTGGAGACGCCTCCGACGGGGGCCGGCGGGACGCCGGCGATCCGACCCCTCCTCCATCCTACGTTGGCGCCGGACCGGGTGCCCGCAGGGTGGGGGGGACGGCCGCGGCCGGCAACGCCTATCCTGGCCGGCACCCGCCCCGAGGATCCGGCTTGGTACGTTATTTGCTTGCGAAGCAGCTATCAAGAAAGGCAGGTGATCGCTGCGATGCAAGCAAGCAGAGATCGGAGGCTTCGAGCAGCCGCCTGGGGCATCGTGCCGGCGCTGGCGTTGATGTGTGCCGCACCGGCGCCCGCCGCGCAGAAGAGAGCGAAGAAACCAGCTCCCCCCGCGCCGGCCGCCCCCAGCGAGACCGTCCTCGTGCCCGCCGTGACGATAGCGCCTGAGGTGTTCACCCCGGAGGGGAAACCGCGCCTCTACCCGGTCGGGGGAGGCAAGGAGACGATCTGGCAGCCCGGGATGCCGGTCTACATTGGCGACCGGGTGTCGCTGCGGATGTTCGTGGCGACCGGGGCGGCGCCCCTGCGAGAGATGCGGGTGCGGATCGACAACGAGCCAGTGCAGACGCTGACGCAGGCGCCGTGGGTGCTGGAGGTAGATACGGCCAACTGGACGCCGGGCTACCACTTCGTGGAGGTGTTCGCCCAATCCAGCGACGCGAACGCGCCGGTGGGATCGGGCGGGGCGGTGCTTTTTGTGCGTGAGGCGCCGACGGTAGTGGCCCAGGCCCCGGAGGAGAGGACAGAGACGACGACCGGGGCAACGGAGGAGACCATCACCGAGCCGGTGACGGC
>JAAZEB010000130.1 GCA_012512505.1 Armatimonadota bacterium
GATGAAAACGGGCTATTTTCAGGGTAGGCGTCTCTGATGCCGATGAATGTGGGCATCGGGTGCCATCGGGGTCTCCGATGGCGAGCTGGGGGTTCGTGGGGGTGCCCGGGGCCGTGCCTGGAGGAGGCGTGCCGGGGGGAGGCGAACCTGCCGCCTGGGGGTAACCAACCATGACCAGTGCCGAGCGTCTGCGCGCAACCTACGAGTTCCGCCCGGTGGACCATCTCTTCCGCCGCGAGTTCTACATCTGGGAAGAAGCCCTGGCGAAGTGGCGCGAGCAAGGGCTGCCGGCGGACTGGCAGGAGCGCAACCTGTTCCAGTTCGACCCGCCGGCCACCATCTCCGCCGGCGCCGACCTGGGCTGGTGCGAGCCGCCTTTCCTCCCGGCCTACGAGACCAAAACCCTCACCGTCGCTGGCGACCACGAGATCATCCAGGACCATGCCGGCCGGCTGCTGAAGGTGTTCACCGGCCGGCGCCACGGCTTCATGCCCGACTACCTGAAACACCCCGTCGCCAGCGAGCGCGACTGGGAGGAGGAGGTGGCCCCGCGCCTCGACCCGGAGACGCCCGCGCGCTGGGCCAGGCTGGATGAAACCTGCGCCCGGGCAAAGCAGGCGCAGCAGGAGCAAGGGCTGCTGGTCACCCAGGGCCTAATCGGCGGCTACATGTACCTGCGCGCCCTGGTCGGCCCGGAAGATCTCCTCTATGCCTTCCACGACCAGCCGGCGCTCATCCACCGGATGATGGAGCGCTGGCTGGCGCTCAACGACACCGCGCTGGAGAAGATTCAGGCGCGCGTGGAGCTGGACGAGATCGACCTGGCGGAAGACATCTGCTATCGCTCTGGCCTCTTGATCTCGCCCGCGATGGTGCGCGAGTTCCTGCTGCCCTACTACCAGGAGCTGATCGGCCGCGCCCGGCGGCGGCAGTCGCGCCGCATCTACCTGATGGTGGACACCGACGGCTACGCCCCGGCGGCGATCCCACTCTACCTGGAGGCCGGCATGGACATCATGACGCCGTTCGAGGTGGCCGCCGGGTGCGACGTGGTGGCGATTGGCCGGCAGTATCCGAACCTGGTGCTGCTGGGCGGCATCGACAAGCGCGTGCTGGCGGCGGGGCCGGCGGCGATTGAGGCGCACCTGCAACAGATCGTGCCGGCGATGGTGGCCCGCGGCGGCTACGTGCCGACGTGCGACCACGGCGTGCCCGACAACGTCTCCCTGGAAAGCTACCGCTACTACCGCCAGCGCATCTGCGAGCTGGACCACTGAAGGCCCTCAGCCGTCAGCCTCGGGGGTCGGCACTGGGTCGGAGCGCCGGCGTCTCGCCGGCAACAACCGGGCAGGCGCTCAGCCGCTCCCCATCAGGGCGCGGACGTGCTCCAGGTCCTCGGGGGTGTCGACGCCTACCGGGACGTAGTCAGTTTCGACCATGCGGATGCGGTAGCCATGCTCCAGGGCGCGGAGCTGCTCGAGCATCTCCAGGCACTCCAGCGGCGTTTGCGGCAGGTGGGGGTATTGGCGGAGGAACTCCCTGCGGTAGGCGTAGATGCCCAGGTGACGGTAAGGC
>JAAZEB010000131.1 GCA_012512505.1 Armatimonadota bacterium
GCAGGAAGTCATAATGGCTGTAGAGCCCCTCCTCCACCCGGCCTTGCGGGCAGGTGCCGGGCAGTGAGAACAGCGCCGGTACCTTCACCGAGGTGTCGTACAAGTTGAGCGGGAAGGTGCCGTTCCCCTTGCCGAAAACGCCGTGGTGCCCCATGTTCATCCCGTTGTCACTCAGGAAGCAGACCAGGGTATTCTCGCGCAGGCCTTCGGCCTCCAGCAGATCGAGGATGCGGCCGATCTGGGCGTCCATGGCGGTGACGGCGGCAAAGTAGCCCTGGAGGATCTCCCGGCGCTGGGTGCCGGAGCCACGCGGGGCAGAGGCGATCTGCCAGGGGTGCGCCGGAACATCGGGGCAGGAATGGAACGGGCAGTCGGCATACGACGCCACGATCTCTTCCGGGTGCTCGCCCACCCAGGGGCTGTGCGGCGCGGTGTAGTGCACGCTCAGGTAAAACGGCGCTTCCTGCCGGCCGTGCTGGTGCAGAAACTCCAGGGCATCGTCGGTGATCGCCTCGGTGAGGTAGCGCGGCTCGGCATAGCAGCGGCCGTCGCGGATCATCGGCGCGTTGTGGTAGCTGCTGCCACCGGTCTGGTGCGCGAACCAGTGGCTGAAGCCCTGCTGCGGGCGTAGGCTATCGCCCAGGTGCCACTTGCCGCTGAGGCCACAGGTGTAGCCGGCGTCGGCCAGCACTTGCGTGTAGCCGGTGAGGCCAGCCAGATACTCAATGCCCCGGTCGCCCCCGGCGTCGAGGTTGCCCCGCCGGATCCAGTCGTGGACCCCGTGCTGGGAGGGAAGGCGGCCGGTGAGCAGCGTCGCCCGCGCGGGCGAGCAAACGGGCGAGGCGCAGAAGAAGTTCTCAAAGCGAAGGCCGGTGGCCGCCAACCGGTCGAGGTTCGGCGTGCGGATCTCCGGGTTGCCGGCGCAACCCATCGCCCAGGGACCTTGATCATCGCTGAGGAGCACGACCACATTCGGCCGGCGCCGGGCTGCTTTGGTGTGCATGGGCTCCATCCTGCCGGTGGTTCCGACAGGGACCTACTACACCAGCCGGCAGGCCGACTCCTGCGACCAGCGCCCACCGCGCGGCAGAGACACTCCCCTGGGTACCCGCGCGGTCAGGCCCCCAACAGCCGTACCACCAGGTTGAGCACGAAGAGCAGGGCGAAGGCGATCCCCAGCGGCATCAGGGCGCTCACTGCCGCCCACTTCTTGCTGCCGGTCTCCTTGTAGATGGTCCAGATCGTAGTCGAGCACGGGTTGTGCAGCAGCGAGAAGAGCATCAGGCTGATAGCGGTCATCAACGTCCAGCCGTTCTGCCCCAGCAGTTGGCGCACCTGCTCCAGGTTATCCCCCTCGATCATCATCCCCGCGTTGGCGTAGGCCATCAAGATCGTCGGCACCACGATCTCATTGGCTGGTAGGGCGATGATGTAGGCCAGCAGGATCACCCCGTCCAGGCCAATCATCTGGCCGACCGGGTTCAGCCAGCCGGCGGCCCAGGCAGTGAGGCTGCGGCCGGCCACCTGCAGGTTGCCCATCAGCCAGATCAGGCCGCCGGCCGGCGCGGCGATCACCACGGCGCGCCACAGCACGAACAGCGTCCGGTCGATGAGCGAGGTGTAGAGCACCTGCAGGAGGTTGGGGCGCCGGTAAGGAGGCAGCTCCAGGGTGAAGCTGCTGGCTTCCCCCTTCAGCGTGGTGCGCGAGAGCACCGCGGAGACCACCAGCGTCACCACGGCGCCGAGGAACACCACCAGCACCAGCGAGCCGGCGGCGGCCACCGCTGCCAGGGCCGGCGGGAACGGCGCGGCAATGAAGAGCGTCGCCAGCAGGATCAGCGTCGGCCAGCGCCCGTTGCAGGGCATGAAGTTGTTGGTGAGGATGGCGATCAACCGCTCGCGGGGCGAGTCGATCACCCGGCAGGCGATGACGCCGGCGGCGTTGCAGCCGAGGCCCATGCCCATCGTCAGCGCCTGCTTGCCGTGCGCGCCGGCCGCGCGGAAGAGCCGGTCCATGTTGAACGCCACGCGCGGCAGGTAGCCCAGGTCTTCCAACAAGGTGAAGATCGGGAAGAAGATTGCCATCGGCGGCAGCATCACCGAGACGACCCAGGCC
>JAAZEB010000132.1 GCA_012512505.1 Armatimonadota bacterium
CTGCACCAGACCGGTGACCCGCGCACCCGCCGCGTCTACGAGACGATCGGCGTCTACCTCGGCTACGGGATCGCCCACTACGCCGACTTCTACGATCTGGAGCACGTGCTGGTGCTCGGGCGCGTGACCTCCGGCGAGGGCGGCCAGATCCTCCTGGACAAGGCGCAGGAAGTGTTCGCGGCCGAGTTCCCCGAGCTGGCGAAGAAGGTGGAGATCCACCTCCCCGACGAGAAGAGCCGCCGCGTCGGGCAGTCGATTGCCGCTGCCAGCCTGCCGGAACTCTGAGAGCATTGATTGACCCGGTAGGGGCGAAGCATTTGCGGGTTGGGCGTACCGCGTTCGCTCACCGTCTGCTACGCACATGCTTCGCCCCTACCGGATGTGCCGTTACAGGACAATGGAGATAGGAAAGATGCAGTTCAAGCTGAGTACCGCAGAGATCTTCGTGCCGGACGGCGTGCCGGTGGCGCAGGCCGTGGCGCGCACCACCCACATGGGGATCTCGGCACACCAGGACGACCTGGAGATCATGGCCTTCCGGGGCATCCTGGAGTGCTTCGGGCGCGACGACCAGTGGTTCATGGGCGTGGTAGTGACCAACGGCGCCGGCAGCCCGCGTGATGATCTCTACAAGGACTACACCGACGAGCAGATGCAGGTGGTCCGCCGCAAGGAGCAGAAGAAGGCGGCTTTCGTCGGCGAGTACAGCGCGCAGGCGCTGCTTGATTACCCCAGCAGCGCCGTGAAGGACGGCAAGAACCGCGACGTGGTGGAAGACCTGAAGGCGCTGATGCTGGCTGCCCGCCCGAGCGTGATCTACACCCACAACCTGGCGGACAAGCATGACACCCACGTCGGCGTGACGCTGAAGATCATCCAGGCGGCTCGCGAGCTGCCCGAGGACGCGCGCCCCAAGCGCCTGCTGGGCTGCGAGGTGTGGCGCGATCTGGACTGGATGAACGACGGCGACAAGGTGCCGCTCGATGTGGCGGAGCACGAGAACCTGGCCGCTGCCCTCCTGGGCGTCTTCGACTCCCAGATCTGCGGTGGGAAGCGCTACGACCTGGCGACGCTGGGCCGCCGCCGCGCCCACGCCACCTACCACGCGTCGCACGGCACCGACGACACCACCCAGCTCAACTTCGCCATGGACCTGACGCCGCTGGTGAACGACCCGTCGCTGGACGTGGCGCAGTACCTGCAGGGCTTCATCGACCGCTTCGCCGGTGAGGTGCAGGCGCGCCTGAAGAAGCTGGCGTAAGGCTCTTCCGACAGCCTCTGAGGCAGGGGCGAAGCAGCGGCGCGACACGCCCGCCCTCTACGTGCGGCGGTTGGCCGTGCCGCTGCTTCGCCCCTGTTGCCAGGATGGAGAAGGTGGCGATGGACCTTTCTGACTTCACGGGCTACGTGGGGGTAGACATCGGCGGGCAGTCGGTGCGCGTGGGCACGCTACGCGACGGGGAGCTGGTGGTGCGCGACTTCGCGACCCCCTCGGAGTACGCGCCGGCCGCCGAGCAGATTGTCGCCCTGGCGCGCGAACTGGCCGGTGGCACGCCACGCGGCCTGGGCATCGGCTCGCCCGGCCCGCTCGACTGGCGCACCGGCCACCTGCTCTGGACGCCGAACATCCCGTGGAAGGATGTCCATTACCCGCGCCTGGGCGACACCCTCGGCTGCCCGGTACACGTAGACAACGACGCCAACGTCGCCGGCCTGGCGGAGGCGACGCTGGGTGCCGGCCGCGGCCACCAGATCGTCAGCGGCTTCACCCTGGGCACCGGGATCGGCTTCTTCACCATCATGGGTGGGCACATCTACCACGGCCGGCTGGACGTGGAGGGCGGCCACCAGCTCATCGACCCGAACGGGCCCCGGTGCGGCTGCGGCGCGCGCGGCTGCCTGGAGGCGTTCGCGTCCGCCTCGGCGATTGAGGCGCGCACCGGCAAGAAGCCCAGCGAGATCGACGACCCGGAGTTCTGGAAAGAGATCGGCCGCTACCTGGCCTGGGGGATCACCAACATCAACGTGCTGGTGTGCCCGGACGTAGTCGTCCTGGCCGGCGGCATGATCCAGCGCGGCCCGATGCTCTTCACGCCGCTGCTGGAGTACGTGCAGCAGTTCAACTGCGTGCTGCCGCCCCCCACGGTGAAGGTGGCGGAGTTGGGCCACCAGGCCGGCATCTACGGGGCGATCGTCCTGGCGCGCCAGGGCCACGGCACGTGAGGGTCCGTCCGCGCGCGCCCCAGTGCCTGGCCGAATGCCCCGCTTGTTGATGCGTCCGAAGCAACGCTGCCTATCCCCGCCGGAGGGAGACCGCGATGCCTTACATCGATGCGCACGTGCATGTGTGGACCGATGACCTGGAACGCTATCCACTGGCGCCCGGCTACACCCGCGACCAGATGCGGCCGCCGACCTTCACCCCGGAGGAGCTGCTGGCGCACTGCCGGCCCTGCGGCGTCGAGCGCGTCGTGCTCATCCAGATGAGCTACTACGGCTACGACAACTCTTACATGCTCGATGTCATGCGCGCCTACCCGGGGGTGTTCGCCGGCATCGCGGTGATCGATCCGGAGGCGGAGCGCCCCGACGACGAAATGCTCCGCCTGGCCAGCCAGGGCGTGCGCGGGTTCCGCATTCAGCCGGGGGAAGGCCCGATCGAGCGGTGGCTAGACACCCCCGGCTACCGGCGGATGTTTGCCGCGGGCGCCCGGCATCACCTGGCAATCTGCCCCCTGATCGATCCTTCCGCGCTCCCTGCCCTTGACGCCATGTGCGCCCAGTTCCCCGAGACCCCCGTGGTCATCGACCACCTCTGCCGTATCGGCATCCGCGGCGACATCACCCCTCAGGAAGTCGAGGCGCTGTGCCGCATGGCGCGCCACCCGCAGGTGAGGGTGAAGGTCTCCGCCTTCTACGCGCTGGGCAGCAAGAAGCCGCCCCACGATGACCTGGTGCCCCTCATTCGCCGCGTCGTTGAGGCGTTTGGGGCCGACCGCCTGATGTGGGCGAGCGACTGCCCCTTCCAGGTGGTCGAGGAAACCTACGAAGACAGCATCAGCCTGGTGCGCGACCGGCTCAGCTTCCTCTCTCCCGCCGAGCGCGCGGCCATTCTGCACGATACGGCGGCGGCCCTCTTCTTCGGGGCGTGAGGAGCCGGCCGCGAGGGGCAAGGCATGATCTGCGACATCCACGTCCACATTGGACGGAACGTGCCGCCGTTTGTCGGCGGCAGCGACGCCGTGGCCGACATGGTGGCCCGGGCGCGCCTCCACGGCATCGAGCGGCAGTGCATTAGCTCGCTTGGCAACACCGGCTACCTGGTGAATCCCACCCTCGACGAGGTGCGCGAGGCGAACGACCACGTCCTGGAGGCGGTGGCGGCCTACCCGGACACCCTCCTCGGCTTCTGCTACCTGAACCCGCGCCATGGGGAAGCGGCCCTCGCCGAGTTGGACCGGTGCCTGCGGCACCGGGGCATGGTCGGCATCAAGCTGTGGATCGCCTGCAAAGCCACCGACCCGCTGGTCGATCCAATCTTGGAGCGCGCGGCGGCGTTGGGGGTGCCGGTGCTGCAGCATGCCTGGCTGAAGACGGTCGGGCAGATGGAGTTCGAGTCGACGCCGGCCGACGTGGCGGCGATGGGGCGCCGGCATCCGCGCGCGACGATCATCATGGCGCACCTGATGGGTGCCGGCTACCGGGGGATCCTCGACATCGCCCCGGTGCCGAACGTCCTGATCGACACCTCGGGGGGCGACCCGGAGGCGGGCGTCGTGGAGTTTGCCGTGCGTCACCTCGGCGCGGAGCGGGTGCTGTTTGGCTCCGACGCGCCGGGGCGCTCTTACGGCGTGCAACTCGGCAAAGTGCTGGCGGCCCAGTTGACCGCCGCTGAGCGCGACTTGATCCTGTTCGGCAACGCGGAGAGGATCCTGCGGCGATGATTGACTGCAACTGCTTCGCCGGTCCGTGGCCCTTCCGGGCGCTGCCGGCCGCCGCGCCGACGGAGGTGGCGGCGCTGCTCCTGGATGCCGGCTTCAGCCAGGTGCTGGTCTCGCCGCTGGAAGCGCTCTTCTTCGAGGATCCGCAGGTAGCCAACGAGCGCCTGGCCGCGCTGCTGCCCGCGGGAGACCCGCTCCTGCTGTGTGCCGTCGTCAACCCGACGCTCGCCAACTGGGAGCGTTCCCTGGCGGCGGCCCACCGGGAACTGGGGGCCAAAGCGGTGAAGCTGCATCCAAACTACCACGCCTACGCGGCCGGCGACGCGCCAACGCGGGCGCTGCTGGAGGCGGCGGCGCGGGCCGGGCTGCCGGTGGTGATTCAGCTCCGGATGCAGGATACCCGGTCGCAGCACCCGCTCTGCAAAATCCCGGATGCCTCGGCCGAAGCGGCGTTGGAGGCCGCCGCCGCCGTGCCGGCGGCACGGGTGGTGCTGGGAGGGATCCGCTTCGGCGAGGTGACGGCCCTGGCCGCGCGCATCCGGGCGCTGCCCAACGTGTGGGTGGACCTCTCCCAGGTGGAGCACGCCGACGGCCTCCGGCAGACGGTGGAGGCCGTGGGTGCCGACCGCCTGCTGCTGGGAACCCATGCCCCGCTCTTCAACGTGCGCTCGGCGCTGCTGAAGCTGGATGAGGGCCTGCTGAACGACAACGAGCGGGCCGCAATCACCCGGGGCAATGCCGAGCGACTGCTGCGGTAGCAGGGGACTGGCGTCGCGAGCGGCCCCAACCCTCTCGACCTGGGCAGGAGGACGGGAGCAAGGAAACCGCATGAAGATTTACATGATGACCGACCTGGAAGGCGTCAGCGGCGTGGTGGACTGGGAGGTGTGCGACCAGGACACCCATGAGAACCATGCCCGCCGCCAGTTGATGCGCCGGCTACTCACCGGGGAGGTGAACGCTGCCATCGAGGGCCTGTTTGCCGGGGGCGCCACCGAGGTGGTGGTCAACGATGGTCACGGCACCGGCTACACCCTCGACTTCGAGATGATTGACCCGCGCGTGACGGTGATCCACGGCACGCACCGCCCCTTCTGGCTGCCGGAGCTGGACGAGAGCTTCGCCGCGACGGTGCTGATCGGCGCGCACGCTCGGGCGGGCACGCCCGGCGGGGTGCTCTACCACACCCAGAGCACCCTGGTGAAGCGCACGACGGTGAACCACTTGGAGATCGGCGAGATCGGGCAGCAGGCGCTGATCGCCGGTCACTATGGTGTGCCGATGGTGCTGGTGACGGGCGATCAGGCGGCCTGCGCCGAGGCGGAGGCCCTGGTCCCCGGCATCGAGACGGTGGCGGTGAAGCGCGGGCTTTCGCGCTACGCGGCGGTGTCACTGCCGCCAGCGCGGGCGCGCGAAAGGATTCGGGAGGGGGCCCAACGCGCCCTGGGGCGCATTGCGGAGATCAAGCCGCTGCGCCTGGCGCCGCCCTACGTCTGGCGCGACGAGTTGTTCCACCAGGCCTATGAGCCGGGCGTGGAGGTGGCCGGCGACGCGGTGGTCCACGACCGCAACGTCCGCGAGTTCCGCGCCGACAACATCATTGACCTGGTGAACAAGGCGTTCGGCTACCCCCGCTGAGGGCGTTTGGGGCCGGCCCGGGTGCGTGCAGGGAACGCGCGCGCCCGGGCCGGTTGCCTACTCGTGCGAGGCCACGCCGGCCTCGGCGAAGGTGGCCATCTCCGCCAGGAGGCGGCAGGCCGCGTCGATGATTGGGATGGCGAGGGTGGCGCCGGTGCCCTCACCCAGGCGCAGGTCCAACTCTACCACCGGCTTCAGGCCCAGGTGGGCAAGTACTGCCCGGTGGCCCGGCTCGACGGAGCAGTGGCCGGCGATGAAGTAGTCGCGCGCCCGGGGCGCCAGCGCGGCCGCCACCAGCGCCGCCGCCCCGCAGATGAAGCCATCCAGCACCACCGGCACCCGGTGCGCTGCCCCCGCGAGCATCGCGCCGGCCATCGCCGCGATCTCCAGTCCGCCCACTTTCGCCAGCACGTCCAGGCCGTCGCTTGCGTCGGGCCGGTTGAGGTCCAGCGCGCGCTGGATGACAGCGCACTTGTGTGCCAGGCGGGCGTCATCCACGCCGGTGCCCCGGCCGGTTACCTCGGCCGGGGGGAGACCGGTGATGGCGGCGGCGATCGCGGCGGCCGGGGTGGTGTTGCCGATTCCCATCTCCCCGAGCGCCAGCAGTGCCGGCCGGCCCGACCAGGTCTCGGCAAAGGTGCGGATGCCCACCTCGAGGGCGGCTACCGCCTCGGCGCGCGTCAATGCCGGCCCCTGGGCCAGGTTGGCGGTGCCCGGCCGCACCTTGCGCGGGAGCACGCCGGGGCAATCCTCCAGGGGCACGGCCACCCCGACGTCCACCACCACCGAGCGGGCGCCGGCCCAGCGTGCCAGCACGTTGATGGCTGCCCCGCCCTGGGTGAAGTTGCGCACCATCTGCGGCGTCACCTCCCCGGGGAAGGCACTCACTCCCTCGGCGACGACGCCGTGGTCACCGCAGAAGGTGAAGACCAGCCTTTCCTCGATGGTCGGGGTGGCGCGGCCGGTGATCGCCGCCACCTGCACCGCCAGTTCCTCCAGCCGGCCCAGGCTTCCCGGCGGCTTGGTCAGCGAGTCCTGTCGGGCGCGTGCCGCTGCGCGCGCGTTCTCATCCACCGGCTCAATCCGAGCGATCGTTGCTTGCAGTAGATCCACGGTCTCCTCTTCCCTGCGTGTTAGAACTCCACCCCGCGCTGCGCGGGCACGCCCAGGCGCTGCGGATGCTTGCACTCGCGCATCTCCGTCACCAAGTCGGCCGCCTCGATCAGCGCCGCCGGCGCCTGCCGGCCGGTGAGGAGCACGTGCTGGTGGGGCGGCCGACCGCGGATCGCCGCCAGCACTTCGTCGCCGTCAAGCCAGCCGAAGGCCACCGGGTAGGTGATCTCGTCGAGGATGATGGCGTCGTAGCCGGGATCGGCCAGCGCCTGCCGGCAGCGCAGCCAGCCCTGCCGGGCGCACTCGCGGTGGCTGGACAGGCTCGTGCCTTGCCAGGTGAAGCCGCGCCCCAGGGGGATGATCTCTACGCCGAGCGCGCGCGCC
>JAAZEB010000133.1 GCA_012512505.1 Armatimonadota bacterium
ACTCCACCGTGCGCACGATATCGTACGCCGGGCTCTCCTTGCCGCCCACCACCGCCACCTCGCGCTCGCGTCCGCCTTGCGCCGTCCTCTTGCGGGCGACGAAAGCAAAGCGGCCGTTCGGTGAGTAGACCACCGGCGCGTCACGGTCGGCGCGGGCGCGTGCGCCCCGCTCCCAACCGTAGACCGGCAGCACCGGACTGATGGCGGGGTACCACCCCGTCTCCTGGCCATCCACCACCACGCACGCCTGCTTGCCGCGGTGCGCCACGTAGCAGAGGTGCTTGCCGTCCGCGCTGAAGTGAGGGGGACCAACGGAGTCGTACTCTTTGCCGACCTTGCCGTCTACCACCATCACCCACCGCTGGCCGACGCGCGCGGAGTAGGCCAGGCGGCCACCGTCCGGGCTGAAGAGGAAGTCGTGGTCGTTGTAGGCGCCGCGGATGATGCGCCGGATCTGGTCAAACGCCGGCCCTTCCTTGCCGTCGAGCCACACGCAGCACTGGCGCGTGCCTTTGGGGATCACTGCCGCCACGCGGCGCCCATAGGGCCCGCGGCGAAGGGGCATCAGCTCGCCTGGCAACGACGTGATGGACTGGTCTCCAACCTGCTGCCGCATCTGCGCCCACAGCTCGAGGTCGTTCGGCGAGCGGATCAGCCACAGTGGTGGCGGGCCCAGCGGCACCTCCCGGTAGCCCGGCAGTTCCGCCGCCCAACCCAGCGTGGCCGCCCACACCAGGGCCAACAGGGCGAACAGGGCGCTTCGCATTGCGTTTCTCACTTTCCGGCCCCGGCGCGGTCAGCGAACAACCGCGCCGGCGGGGCGCTCCACGGCGCCCGACAAGATGACTGTTTTGTAGGTAGATCCTAGCGCAGGGTCACCCGGAAGAGCCGCGGCTGCCAGGAGGGGAAGCGGGCGGTCAGGGCACCGTCGACCACGCTGACCGGCTCGTCCGTGAAGGCGTCACGCGCGCTCTCAATCGGCCACTTCAGCCGCAGGGTGCCGGAAACGTCGGTCTCGCTCAGGTTGGCTGCCACCAGCAGGCCCTCCCCGTTCGGCTTGTGGTAGAGGCTGGCCTTTACCCCGCGCGGCACTGCTCGCAGCCAGGAGCCCGGCTGCCAGTAGGGCAGAAAGCGCGCCTGCTCGACCCCGAATTGCTCCCATATCCGCCACACCGGCGCCATCGCCTCAAACGACCAGGGCACCTCGGTATCGTGCAGCAGGCTGATCGCCAGCGCTTCCGTCGTCGTCATCCCCTGGTGCCAGTCGTAGACCAGGAAGTAGGCGGGGATGCCGAAGTTGTGCCCCATGAACTCCGCCCGGAAGGCGTCGAGCGACAGCCGGAACGGCCGGGGCCGGCCGGTGAGGTGCTCGGCATCGAGGTAGGCATCGCAGAACGCCAACGATGGCAGGGTGACGTAGCCCGACATGTGGCAGACAAACAGCGTCTCCTTGCGCTGCTGTTCGAGGATGCGGGCAAAGCGCTTCATCGCCTCGCGCACGGCGAAGATCGGCACGGTAGGATGCCGCTTCCCATCCTCGCCGAGGTAGCCGCAGCCGTGCAGCGCGTTGCTGCACTCCGGCGGAATGGAGAGGCCGTCCGAGTAGATCCCGTCTGGCCCAAACTCGCGGAAGAGGCGCTGCAGGCCGTCGGCCAGGAAATCGGCCCAGGCGCTGCGCGGGCAGATCGGGTAGTCGGTCTGCTTCGGCTGGCGGGTGTAGAGGAAGCGATCCGGCGCGATCACCTCGCACTCGCGCAGGTAGGCCCCGAACTCCGGCGCGATGTCTGCCAACTGCCAGGAGTGGTAAAGCGCCACTTTCATCCCGCGCTGGTGGCAGGCGGCCAGCAGCGAGCGCAGCTCTTGGGTGTAGCGGGTGCGTGGGAAGCCCTGCCAGTCGGTCCAGTGCTCGTGGAAGCCGAGCCAGCGCAGGCCCAGGCTCTGCAGGTAGTCGAGCGTCGTCGCGGTCACCGGCGGGTTGGCCAACTGCAGGCCATCGGCCGTCCAGGGCACGCCGATGGCCACCGTGCCGGGGGTGCCGCGCTCGGGCCGCGTGGCGCGTGGCTCCCCTTGCGGCGGCGCGACCTCCGCGAACCGATCCAGCAGCAGCGTGAATTCGTCCGCTGTCAGCGGCGCGGCGCCCACGCCGAGCGTCTCCGGGGGCCGAACGCGGTCGGAGATGCGGAGCTGCCGCACGGTGAAGTCACAATCTCGCCCGCCGAGGAGGATGCGGGCCTGGCTGAGGTCGGTGCCGGGCGCCAGCGCGCCCTGGATGCCGATGTCGGTCAGCTTCTGCCCATCGACGTAGATCGCGCCCTCTTCCCCCCAGGTGAAGGCGACGGTGTGGACCTCGCCCGGCTTCCAGGCGAAGGGGGCGCCGACGATGCAGCGGTACTGGTTCTCCTCGCGCACCACCACGCGCATGCCCCGGTCATCCTGGTTCCAGTAGAACCAGATGCCGGCGGCTGGCTCCGGGCGCCGGTCCTCCGGCCACAGGAGCTGGAACACGTTCCGGTTCAGCTCGCCGGGCGCCGTCGAGTCGAAGTGGGGCACCAGGGTCACCTCGAGGGTGCCCCGGTCGGGCAGGATGTTGCCGGCGGCGGGGTAGGTGACCGAGAGGTCCTTCTTCAGGCCGGGGTGTGGCGTCTTCTCGATGCCGTAGGAGGCCACCTGCGCGTAGCGCCAGCGCCGGTAGTCCGGTGGCGTCGGCTTCACCGGGCTGGCCTGGAAGGCGAAGGTGTAGCGGCGCGGCCGATCCAGGCGCGTTCTCTTGCCAATCACGTTCAGGCGCAGCAGCGTCTGCTGCTGGCCCGGCACCAGTTCGATGGCGCGCTGCGGATCGGCCGGCCGCCATCCCTCGTCGCTCTCGCACAGCCACTGCAGGCCGCGCGCCTCATCGCCCACCCAGACAAAGTAGACGAAGGGGGAGCGCCACCCGGCGGCCGGCACGGCCCGCGCGTTGAAGCGCTCCATGTCAACAGCGACCCACACCGACGGCTTGGGGAAGTGGTGCAGCAGCCGCGCGACCTCCTTGCGAAACGGGATCTCCAGGGCGAGGCGGTCCAACGTCGTACCCGGCGTGCCGGTCACCTCCACCTGCAGCTTTACGAAGCCGTCGAACTCCATCCGGCCCTGGCAGCGCAGCCGCACCCCGCTGCCGGACAGCCGCGACTCGAACTCCACCGCCCCCGCCGCCTGCCGGCGCACGCGCGTGGGCTCTGCTCGCCAGCTTACCGGCTTGCCACCCACCGCGGCGCGCCAGACCGCCGGCGCCGCCAGTAGCTCCTTGCCGCGCGCCCGTACCGACCGGAAGAGACCGCCGTCGCCGAAGACGTGTGCGCGCCCCCAACACTCCACCTGCAGTTGGTTTCCCGACCGCACCTTCAGGGGGGTCCAGGGACGGGGCACGTGCGCGTCACCATAGCGCCCCGCCTTCGAGCCAAGCCACTTCGGCTTGGCTGGCAGCGTCCAGGCGGTTTCCCCCAGCATCTTCCCGGAGCCTTCGCCGAAGCGCAGCGTGTAGCGCCCGGCCGGCAGGTCCGCGACCGACCAGGACAGCGGTCGGGTGGTCCGGCCCTGCTTCAGGATCAGGCGGCCGGTCCGCACCGCCCGGCCCTGCCGATTCCGCAGGGCAACGCCCACCGCCAACTGCGTCGGCGGCTGCGGGTCGTGCAGCGCGGCCTCCACCGTGAGCTTGCGGCTGATGGCAAGCGTCTGCAGGCGCGGCTCCAACCGGGGCGGCACCACCATCGGTTTCGTTGCCAGGGCCAGCACCCGCTCTCCCTCGGCCGCGCGGAAAGTGAGCTGACAGCGGCCCGGGCGCACCGACGGCGGGACCAGGTTGAGGCGTTCGCCGCCCGGCGTCAGTTCGGCCTGCCACGGCGTGCCGCCCTCCGTCGCGCGCAGCGACACGTGGCCCGTGCCCCGGGGCAGCCACCCAGTCACGCGCAGTTGCCGCCACTGCGGCTGCCCCAGGCCGGTCCACTGCACCACGCCCCCGCTGACAAAGCGCAGGTGCCCAAAGCGCTCGGGCTCGTGCAGGGTGGCGGCCACCGGCGCCCAGGTGACCACTGCCTCCTCGCGGCCCCACGGCGTCATCGGGCGCTGGGCCGGGCTGCGGTCGAACGCGGCGTTGAATGCCCACAGCGCGTCTTCCGCTGGAGCCGCCACCCCCAGCGACGCGAAGGAGAGGGAGACGACGCCCGCCCACGCCTCGGCGCCGACCGCCGTCTGGACCTGGGCGTCGCTGTTCCAGGAGGGGTCTCGGCCGCGCCCATCGTAGAGGGTGCCGGCCGCGTTGATGATGAGCTGGAGGTAGTCGCGGTGGGTGTGCCCCGGGTCGAGGAACAGCTCGATCGAGTCGTCGTTCCACAGCGGCCCATCGCGCTCCGTGGTGGCCTGCGCCAGCGGCGCTCCCTTCACCCGCGGCGCCCGCCAGGCCATGTACAGCCGCTGGCCGTCGCGCGCCAGCCACACCACCGGCTGGCTGCGGCTCAGCACGCCGCTGCTGAGTTCACTGAACCCGGTGAACGCCGCTGCCTCCGGCCACTCCCCGCCCTGCAGCAGTGTTGTCGGCACCGGTACGGTGGCAACCTCCGGCACGCTCCAGAGCGGGCGCGTGCCGTCATCCCCTGGCGCATCGGCACGCGGGCTTCCGGCAGCCGCCAGCAGCAGCACCAGCACAAGGGCCGCTCCGCGGCCCGGCACGTTCCTCCGGCGAGATTGAGTCCTGCACAGCACCATCACGGCTCCTTCGTCGCCCGCGCGGAGGCCCGGCCGGTCAGGCGGCCGATTTGGCAGGGCGTGCCCCCGGCGCGGTGTCCCTGCATTCGCACGGCTGCGGGCGATTCCTGCCGGGGTGCCGGCGGGACGCCGGCGCTCCGACCGGAACGCTTACTGTGCCGGGTGTCGGGCGGCAGGGAGGGGGGCACCGGCGTCGAAGCGATCCCGCGAGGCGCGGCATTGCCGGCCGCGCGGCGGGGCGAAAGCCCGGACGCTACCGAACCGGGTCTTCCCGCCGGGTGCTGCCACGGTGTGCCGGCACGTTGGCTGCCGCCCCGGTAGCCGAAAGGACGCGACGATGAAGCTGCGGCCGGATCTGCTGGACGAACGCTCGCCCGAGGGCCTGGAGGTGATCCAGCTCACCACCGAGACGGAGGTCCCGAGCACGCACCTCTACATGGAGGCCCAGGTCTTCACTCCCGACTCGCGGCGGCTGGTGCTGCACCGCTCGGCCACTGCCCACGGCAGCAACCCGCAGGATCCCAACCACCAGTACCTGCGCTGCGACCTGGACGACCACTGTTCGCTGCACCCGCTGACGGTGGAGGTGGGCGTCACCGGCGCTTCCGTCTCGCCCGATGGCCGCTACGTCTACTACTTCGTGGACGAGACCACGGTTGGGGGTGGGCGGCTGACCTTGAAGCGGGTGAACCTGGATGGCACCGAGCGCTGTACCATCACTGTGGTGGACGCGCCGCTGCCGGGTACCCGGTTCCGGCCAAGCTGCATCTATCCCCTCTCCACCATCTCCGCGGACGGGCAGCGGATCGCCATCTCCGCCTTCCTGGGAGACGGCAGCGCCGCGGAGGCGCCGTGGGGATTGATGGTCTTCGACATCGCCGCGGCCACGGTGCAGCTCATCCTCCACGGCCCAACCTGGTGCAACCTGCACGCGCAGTACTGCCGCTCGTCCGACCCCGAGGAGAGCCACGACATCCTCATCCAGGAGAACCACGGCAACGAGACGGACGCGCGGGGCGAGGTCACCCGGCTGGTTGGCGGTGCTGGCGCGGACATCCACCTCATTCGCGACGACGGCACGAACTTCCGCAACCTGCCCTGGGGGCGCGACGGCAACGAGGCCTGCCAGGGCCACCAGTGCTGGCGCGGGCGCAGCACCTGGGCGATCACCAGCACCTGCACCCGCCAGCCGCCGGAGGCGCAGCTCATCGAGGGGCAGGCGGCCCCATTCGCCGGCCACGTCGGCGCGGAGACGCCGGGCGGGCGCCGCAACGACCTGAGCCGCGAGTTCCCCAACCCGCAGTTCTACCACTTCGCCACCGACATCGCCGGCATGCGCCTGATCAGCGACGCCGCACCGTTCGACCAGGGGGGGCCGATCTACCTGGGCGAGCTGGGCACGCCCGGCGAGGAGCCGATCCGCAACTGGCGCTACCTGCTCAACCCCCGCTCCTCCTGCGGCGGCGATGCCCACGTCCACCCATTCCTCTCGCCGGATGGCAAGCTGGGCTTCTTCAACTCGGACGAGTCCGGCCTCCTGCAGGCCTACCTCATCCGCGGCCTGGGCTGAGCGCAAGGGCGCCCGATAAGCTGTCCTGCTGGCTCGTGGATGGTTCCTAAAGCCGCGCGGCGCTTCGGTCGAATGTTCAACCGGGGAACCGCGTAGTATGAGCTGGTGGACTCACAGGCACGAAGCAGAAGCCACGACGGGCGGGGGGGCCTCGGCCGTCGCCGCGGTCGACCCCGATGCGCTGGAGCAGGCGCTCGATACTGTCGGCGCCTTCCTACGCACCTATGGCCACCACGCTTTCGATACCGAAGCGTGTAGCGCGCGGGAGCTGAACCAGGCGTGCGAGGCGTGGTGCCGCCACCTCCTCGCCGGCGGGCCGCGCCCCGGCACCCAGCCTGGCCCGGAAGCGCTGCCGCTGCGCCGCCGCGACTGGCGCGGCGGCCGCCAGTTCCTCGCCGGCCGCCGCCGCGAAGAGAGCCTCTACGTTGGCCGTACCATCGGCGACTTCCGCGACATCCTCTGGCGCCTCATCCAGATCCTCGACCACCTGGCCACCCAGGAGCAAGACAGCGACGAGCGGATGCACGCCCAGCTCAGTCGCCTGCGGGTGGCAGCGCAAGGCCCTTCTACCGAGAAGCTGAGGCGCGAAGTGCTGAGCGCGGTGGATGAGATTGCCCGCATCGCCGACGAGCGCAAGCGGCGTGAGATCGCCCGCATGGCCGGCCTCCACTCGCGCGTGAAGCAGTTGGGCGATCAACTGGCCGTGGCGCGCCACGAGAGCACCCTCGATCCGCTCACCGGCATCTACAACCGGCGCGGCCTCGACGAGCGCCTGGCCCAGGCCGTCTCCATGGCCCATGCCTTCCGCCAGCCGGCCAGCCTGCTGCTGATCGACCTGGATCACTTCAAGCGCGTCAACGACACCTATGGGCACCTGGCCGGCGATGAGGTGCTGCGCCAGGTGGCCCACTGCCTGGCCTGCACGTTCCGGGTGCGCAACGACTTCGTGGCGCGCTTCGGCGGCGAGGAGTTCGCGGTGATCCTCTGGAACACCAACGGGCAACACGCCGCCTCCTCCGGGCAGCGGGTGCTTGCCGCTCTCCGCGCCCTGCGGGTAAAGCATGCCTCCGTGGTGATCACGCTCACCGCCTCCATCGGCGTGGCTGAGGTGCGCCACGACGACAGCGTGGCCCGTTGGCTGGAACGCAGTGACCGGGCGCTCTACGAGGCCAAGCGCCGCGGGCGCGACCGCCTGGTGCAGATCGGCCCGGATGGACTTTTCTGTACCACCCCGCCCGGCGCTCGGGCTTAGCTAGCTCGTGGCCTTGCCGTTCGCCAGGGCGCGGCGCAGCCCCTCGATGCTCTCCTCGACGTGCTGCGAAACAAACTGATTGAGGCCGGCGGCCCGCATCACCACCGCCTCCATGCGCGACAACCGATAGCGAATACGGAAGCGCACGAGGGTGACCCCGTCTCGCGCCTCCAACTCCCACCGGCCGCAGTGGTCGAAGCCCCGCGTGCTGCAAAACTCCAGTAGGTGCGGCGGATCCATCGTGACGATCGCTGCCTCCGCTGTCACCCGCAGGCCCAGTGGCGCCCGCGTGACAAAGCGGAAGCGGGAGCCCGGCCCGTTTGGCCCCTCCGTCAGCTTGACGCTCTCAAGGACGTCGGGGATCCACTCCTTATTGCGCTCCGGGTGCGCGATATACTCGTACACCTTCTCGATGGGAGCCTCAATGCTTACTTGCTGCTCAATAACCGCCATCAGTTCCTGACATCACTCCTGCCGGCACGCTCGCGCCGCGGGGCAGCCACACGCCGGCCTCCCGAACCTGCGCGGGGGGCAGACTGCGAGGAACGCGAGGCTTCCTCCTCACTCCCCGGGGATGGCCGCGGGATAGCCCCCGGCGGCGGCCCGGGTTGCTGTTAGTCAGCATTGTACGCGTTTGCCGCCGGAACGTCAACGCCTTTGTCGTCAGGCGCCGGCCTTTGTTTCGCCGCGGCCGCCAGCGGGGATCATCTTAGCGGCAGGCCCGTTCCACCTGCCAGAGGGGTGTGCGATGGCGTTGCCGGAAAGTGAGCGCCTGCCTGAGGTGGCCGTCTACGTGCAGGCACGCGAGGTGCTGGAGCGGGAGGGCATCCCCTTCATGGTGGGCGGCGGACACGCTGTCGCCGCCTACGGGCACCGCCGCGCCACCAAAGATATCGACTTCATCCTCCTCGCCGAACACGCCGAACCGGCCCTCCGCGCCCTCGAACGGGAGCGCTTCTTCGTGCGCCGCTCGGATCCGCGCTGGCTCTACCAGGCGATGCGCGGCGAGGTGCTCGTCGACCTGGTCTTCGCCAGTTGCACCCACCGGGGCATCGTTCCCGTCACCCGCGACTGGCTCGACTGCGCCCGCCGCAAGGCGGTTGCCGGACACACCTTCCCGGTGATCGCCCCGGAGGAGCTGATCGGCCAGAAGATCCTCGCCCAACACGAGGACCGCCTCGACTGGTGGGATGCCGAGCGCCTGCTGGCCGACCGACGCCGCGTTGACTGGCAGCGCATCCTGCGCGTGTGCGCGATCGACCCGGTGAAGACGCTGTCCTTCCTCCTCTTCGTGGAAGCGCGGCATCCCAACGACGGCTGGTATCCCCGCGAGGTCCTCCGCCAGGTGTGGGAAGCGGCTGCCGCCGAGTTGAAGCTGACCTTGCCGGGAGAGCCGGTCGCCGTCGGTTGACGGCGCCTCCGCGGATCCCTATAATAGGTCTGTGAGCACACAGACGACACCCCGGCCGGGCACGGGCATCGCCGCCGTTCTTTTCGACCTCGACGGCACGCTCGTCACCACGCACATCGACTTCGCCGCGATGCGCGCCGGCGTGCTGGCCGTGGTGACCGATGTGGGCGTGCCCGCCGAGGATGTTGCCGGCCTCGACATCCTGGGCAGCGTCGGTTACGCCACGGCGTGGGTGCGCGCGCGCGAAGGGGAGGCCGCCGCCGCGGCGCTCGCACGGCGGGCGGAAGCGGCGATGGTCGAGGCGGAGCTGCGTGGTCTGGAGGGAGCCGGACCGGCGCCCTTCGCCGGTGAGGTGTTGGCCGCCCTGGCCGAGCGTGGCATCGGCACCGCCATCGTCACCCGCAACTGCCGGCGCGTCACTGAGGCAGTCCTCGCTTTGGCTGGCCTCTCTTGCCCGGTGATCCTCACCCGTGACGACGGGCAGCGCCACAAACCGGATCCCGCGCCCCTCCACGCGGCGCTGGCGCGGCTGCGCGTGCCGCCGGCCGCCGCCGTCATGGTGGGCGACCACACGATGGATATCATCGCCGGCCGTGCTGCCGGCACCCACACCGTCGGGCTGCTCCTCCCGGACCGGCCCCCCGACTACTTCGCGGCCGTCGCCCCTGACCTGGTGGTCTCCGATCTGCGCGGCCTCCTCCCGTTTGTTCTAGGAACACCCGACTAGGGAGCGGCAGCTCCCATGATGGACCGGCATGAAGCTCTCGGTGGTCATCGTCAACTGGAACACCGGCCCGCTTCTGCGTGCCTGCCTGCGCTCGCTCGCGGCCGCTGGCATTGGACCGGCCGCCGGGGCCGAGGTGATCGTGGTCGACAACGCCTCGACGGATGGCAGCGCGGCGATGGTGCGCGCCGAGTTCCCGGAGGTGGTGTTGCTGGCGAACACGGCCAACGTGGGCTACGCCGCCGGCAACAACCAGGGGCTGCGCCTGGCCCGAGGCAAGGCGGTGCTGCTGTTGAACCCGGACACCGAGGTGCCCTCCGGCGCCATCGAGAAGCTGCTCGGGGTGCTGGCGGCGCATCCCGAGGTGGGCGCCGTGGCCCCGCGGCTGGTGGAGCCGGATGGCCGCGTCCAGGCCTCGGTGCGCGGCTTCCCGGCGCCGGCCGCCCTCCTGGCCGAGGGGCTGGGGCTGGCCAGGCTCTTTCCCCGCAGCCGCCGGCTGGGTGGCTACCGCCTGCGCTATTGGGCGCTGGATGACGAGCGCGAGGTGGAGCAGCCGATGATGTCGTGCCTCCTCATCCGCCGCGAGGCACTGGACCACATCGGCCTGCTGGACGAGGCGTTCCCGATCTTCTTCAACGACGTGGATTGGTGTTACCGGGCCCGGCAGGCTGGCTGGCGTATCCGCTTCACCCCGCAGGCGCAGGTTCTGCACTACGGGGGCGCCAGCACCCGCCAGGTGCGCCGCGAGATGATCCGCGAATCGGGCCGTTCCCTGGCCCGATTCTACCACAAGCACTACCGCAGCCAGCTTGCCCCGCCTCTCTACGCCTTCTGCCTCCTCGCAATCCACGCGGGAACGGCGCTGCGGGAGCTGTGGTGTGGCCTGGCCGGCACGGCTGCCAGGCCGGCCCCTGTTCCTCGGCCTTCAGCCCCACTGCCGGCGCCCGGGAGAGAGGCGCCCGGCGCCGGAGGCTTGCTTCCCGACAGCGAAGGCAACGGCCAAGCCGAGAACCCCGATCTGATCGTTTCAATCATCAACTGGAACACCCGCGACGACCTGGAGAAGTGCCTGCGCTCCATCTTTGCGTCCGTGGGGATCGCCGCTGGCCCGATCCCCCCCGGAGCCCAACCCCGCCCTCCCAAGTCCTACCGCGTGGCCGTGGTGGACAACGCTTCTAGCGACGGCAGCGCCGAGCGGGTGGCCGAGTGCTTTCCGCAGGTGCTCCTGGTGCGCAACCGCGAGAACCGGGGCTTTGCCGCGGCCAACAACCAGGTGCTGAAAGGCTCGCGGAGCCGCTACGTCCTTCTCCTCAACCCGGATACCGAGGTGCATCCGGGCGCCCTGGCGGCCCTGGTGCGCTTTATGGACGCCAACCCAGAGGTGGGCATCTGCGGCCCCCTGGTGCTCAACCCCGACGGCAGCGTGCAGTACTCGGCGCGGCGGTTCCCGACGCTGCTGGCGGGCGCCTTCCGCAACACCTTCCTTGGCCGCCTCTTCCCCAACAACCGCTACACCCGCGAATATCTCCTCAGCGATTGGGACCACCGCACCCAGCGCGACGTGGACTGGCTATCTGGCGCGGCGATGATGATCCGCCGCGAGGTGATCGACCAGGTGGGCGTCCTCGACGAGCAGTTCTTCATGTACAGTGAGGACATGGATCTTTGCTTCCGTGCCCGCCAGGCGGGGTGGCGCGTGACGTTCTTCCCCGACGCGGTGATCACCCACGCGCGCGCCCACAGCAGCGACCAGGCGCAGGTACGGATGCTGGTGCAGTTCCACCGGAGCACGTACCGCTTCTGGCGCAAGCACTACGCGCCGCGCTCCTCGCTGCCGGTGCGCGCCCTGGTGCCGCTGGGCATCCTCCTGCGCCTGGTCCTGGTCCTGGCCAAGAACCTGACCGACCGCATCCGGGGGGAACTGCGCCGATGAAGCCCTCGCCCCTCGCCCGGCAACTGCGCGCCGGGGCCTCCGCCCTCTTCCTGCTTGTGCTGCTCGCCGCGCCGTTCCAGGCTGGCATCCCCGACCTGTACTCCCAGGCGATGCTCGGGTGCCTGATCCTGCTGGCCGGCGCTACCGCCCTTGCCGCGCGCCGCCTCGCCGGGGCGACGGAGCGCCTCGCCACCCCGGTTGACTGGCCGATCCTCCTCCTGGTGGCCGCCACCGCCGCCTCCGTGGTTGGCTCCGTCAACCGCCATGCCAGCGTGGTGGAGCTCCTGCGGCTCCTCTCCCAGGTGACGGCGTTCTACCTGGCCGCCTCCCTGACAAGCAACCGACCGCCGGCCGGCGACCCGGAGCCGGAGAAACCGGCCCCGGCGAAGGCGCGGCGCGGCCGACCAAAGGAGCACGCCCGTTCCCCCGTTCGCCCGGTGAGCCGCGCCCCCGTCGAGTTGCTTGCCCCCGCGCTCCTCTGGGCGGTGCTCGCTGCCGGCGCGGCCTGGGCCGGTGGGCGCGGGGTGGTGGAGTATGCCGCCGCGCTGCGCCAGGGATGGGGGTCGTACCGCGTTTTCGGGGGCTTCCTCAATCCGAACGTGCTGGCGGGCCACCTGGCCCTCACCATGCCGCTGCTGGCTGCCGCCACCCTCGTGCTGCGTGCCCGTGCCGACCGCTGGCGCGCGGGGTGGCCGGTGCCGGCGATCTTGCTGCTCCTCTCGCTTGGCGGGGCGGCCTTCACCGGCTCGCGGTTGGGGCTGGTGGTCGTCAGCCTGGGCCTGGGTCTGTTCGCGCTGGTCACCCTTGCCCGGCAGCGCCGGCTCAGCCGTGCCCAACTCGCCGCGCTTGCCGTGGGGCTGGTGGTGCTGGGGGGGATCGTGGTGCTGCTGGTGCCTACGCTGCGCCTTCGGTTCCTGGGTATCTTCCGCGAGGGCTTCTCGTTGGGGTTCCGGGTCACCACCTGGATGGCGGCCGCGCGGATCTTCCTGGCGCACCCGCTGCTGGGCACCGGCGCCGGCAGCTTCAGCTCGATCATGACCCGCTACTCCGAGACCGGCTTCACCCAGGCCGCCCACAACCACTTCTTGCAGACCGCCGCCGAAACCGGCCTTTTTGGGATCCTCGGCCTGGTGGCGCTGCTGGTGGGGTGGGCCGGCGCGGTGCGGCGGGGGCTGGCCGAGGCGACGCCGACCCGGGCCGCGTTGCTCGCCGCCGCCCTTGCCGGGGTGGCTCCCTCGTCGGCCCACGCCCTGCTGGACGTAGATTGGTCGATCCCGGCGACCGGCTGGGCGCTGTGGGCGATCCTGGGCGGGGCGCTGGGGGCGGCTGGTGCCGTGAAGCGCGTGCCGGCGCGTCCGGCGGGAGAGGGGCTGCTGCTGGCGGTGCTGCTCCTGGTCCTGTTGCCGGGCTGGCGGATCGGCATGGCGGCGGGGCATGCCGAGGATGCCGCCTACCTGGCCGCCGAAGACCCGGTCGCGGCGGAGGCGGCCTTCCGCGAGGCGCTTCGCCTGGATCCCTACTCGCCGGATACCCACCGCGAGTTCGGCCGCTTCCTTGGGGGCCTGGGGTTGGCCCACGGCGAGGAGCGCCTCCTGGCGGAGGGGCGCGTGCACCTGCACCAGGCGATCCGCCTCTCGCCCACCAACGGCTTGAACGCCTACCACCTCGGCATTCTGGAGATGCGCAGCGGCCGCACCCGTGCGGCGGACGAGGCCTTCCGGCGCTCTTTGGAGTGCGACCCGCACAACCCCTACACCCTGCGCCGCCTTGGCCAGCTCCACGAGCGCGCCAACCCGGCGGAGACCCTCCGCATCGCCCGCCGCCTGGTGGCAGTGGAGCAAAGCCTCTACGGGCGCCTGCGTCCGATTGCCGAGCGCGTGGATCCCGACTACGCTTTTGGTCACTACTGGCTGGCGCAGGCCTACCGGCGCGCCGGCCGCCAGTCGGAGGCTGCCGCCGCCCTGCGCCGGGCCGCGCGCCGGCTGCAGGAGCATCGCGCCTCGCTGCAGGGGCAAGGCGGCATCGACGTGCGCGGCGAGCAGCGGCAGGAGCCGGACGCCGACGTGCAGGCCCTCGAAGCCGCCGTTCAGCGCGCCCTGGCCGAGCTGAGCGGCCCCGCCGACGCCGCGCCATAGACAACGCGGGGCACTGTCCACCTTACCCCTGGCCCAAGGCCGCGCGCTGTTGGCCGGCTGCCCTCACCCGCGGGCGGCCGGGGGGGAAACGGCCGCCCGCGCGGCGAAACCTACCGTGCCGGCATTCCGCGCCGGACATCGATCGTAGGTGAGGAACCAGCCATGTTCAGACGAGTGAATCCGCTGCTACTACTCTGCCTGCTGGCCGGCATCGCCTGGTCCGGCGCGCGGGCGCAGAACATCTTCCCGGACCCTGGCTTCGAGTACAGCGGGGTGACGGACACGGCACGCACCGGCGAGCGCGCCGGCTACCTGAAGTCGGAGGGCGAGCGGCCCTTCCTCCCCCTGGGCCAGGGGGAGATCACCGTAAAGCCGTTTGTCACCTACCGGGCCTCCGCCTGGGTGAAGGCCAAGACCACCCGGGGCCAGGTGGTGGCGCTCTATTGCTACGGGTGGAACTCGTTCGACTGGGCCTTCGTGCGCAGCGTCTCCGTCCCGAACTCGGACGAGTGGCAGCGCGTGGAGGTCAACTTCGTCTCCCCCAGCGACACGATGAACGTCCATCCGCTGGTGTTCTGGAGCGACGCCGCCGGCGAGGCCTGGGTGGATGACGTGGTGGTCGAGGAGGTACAGGGGCCAGAGGAGACGATGGCGCCGCTGCTGGCGAAAGAGAATCCAAGCAAGGAGGAGATCCAGCTCCTGGCGCGCTACTATGTGGCGCGGGGCGAGGTGGAGAAAGCGACGGCGCTGCTGCCGAAGGCGCCAGACCACTACACGCGCGCCGATATCGCCTGTGTGCTGGCCCTGCACAGCAAGGATCCCGCTGACCGGAGGCGATTTGCCGTGGAGATGCTGAGCAATGGCGGGCCCTCCTACCATAATGGAGTTACCCGCTTCAACGAGATCACCGAGGGAATGTCTGCCGCCGAGAAGCTCGCCATCTGCCGCGAGGCGCTGGAGCGGGAGCCAGAGCTGCTGCCGGCCGCCCAGGGTTTCCGGAGCTACGTGACCGAGATGGTCGCCCCGGGTAACCAGCCCGGCACCTGTGCCGACATGGCCGCGCGCCTTGAGCCGGTGCGTGCCGCGGTAGATGCCCTGCTGATGAAGGTGCCCGCGAGCTCGCCCGCCGGCACGGAGCTGGTCGCCGCGGCCAAAGAGGTGGATGCCGCCCGGCAAGCCCTCGCCGCCCGCCGCGCGGCGCTGGGGCAGTGCCGCGTGCTCATCGGCGGCAAGCCGCTGGCCCCGGAAACGCATGCCATCGTCATCCCGGCCCAGCCGACGCCCCAGGAGGAGTTCGCCGCCCGTGACCTACAGGCGCACCTGGAGCTGATCACCGGTGCCGTGATCCCGCTGGTGAAGGACGGCGAGGTTGGCGCGCGCACGCCGATCGTCGTCGGCAAGGCGGCAGAGCTGGATCGGCTGGGGGTGAAGATTGACTTCGCCGCCCTCGGCGTGGACGGGATTGCGATCAAGACGGCCGGGCCGGCGCTGGTGCTGGCGGGCAACAAGCGCGGAGTCCTCTACGCCTGCTACACCTTCCTGGAGGATTACCTCGACTGCCGCTGGTTCACGCCCGATTGCAGCACCGCCCCGCGCAGCGGCACCTTCCGCATCGGCAAGATCGACCGCACCTACGTGCCGCCCCTGGAATACCGGGCGACTGACTATCCCAACTCGCGCGAGGCGAACTGGGCCGTGCGTAACAAGCTCAACGGCGTGCAAACGTATCTGGATGAGCAGCGCGGCGGCAAGATCAGCTACCGCGGCTTCGTCCACACCTTCGACGCGTTGGTGCCACCCGAGCGCTACTTCGCCGAGCACCCCGAGTACTACTCGGAGATCAACGGCCGGCGCGTCGGCCCCCAGCACACCCAGCTATGCCTCACCAACCCGGAGGTGCTGCGCATCGCCACCGAAAGCGTGCGCCGCTGGATCCGCGAGTCGCCGGAGGCCACCATCTTCTCCGTGTCGCAGAACGACTGGCACAACTACTGCGAGTGTGCCTCCTGCACGGCGCTAGCCGAGAAGGAGGGCAGCCAGGCTGGCCCGCTGCTGCACTTCGTCAACGCGATCGCCGACGCGATCAAGGACGAGTACCCCGATAAGATCATCGACACCCTGGCGTACCAGTACACGCGTAAGCCGCCGAAACACGTCCGCCCGCGCCCGAACGTGGCGGTGCGCCTCTGCAGCATCGAGTGCTGCTTCGCCCATCCCCTGGGAACCGACCCGTTCAACAAGACGTTCGTGGACGACATCCGCGGCTGGGCGAAGATCTGCAACCGCCTGCACATTTGGGACTACGTGATCGACTACTCACACTCGATCTTCCCCTTCCCGAACCTGCATGTGCTGAAGCCGAACATCCAGTTCTTCATCCGCAACAGCGTGACCGGCATCTACGAGGAAGCCAACTACTTCTCCACCGGTGGCGAGCTGGCCGAGCTGCGCACCTACATCATGGCGAAGACGCTGTGGGACCCGCAGTACGACACCAGCAAGGCGATCCGCGAGTTCTGCGATGCCTACTACGGCGAGGCCGCTGGCCCGATCCGGCAATACCTCAACCTGGTCCACCGCGCGGTGCAGCGCTATCCGAAGTTCCACATGACGATCTGGACCCCGCCAACGGCGGTGTGGATCACCCCCGAGCTGCTGCAGCGCGCCGACGCGCTCTTCGATGAGGCCGAGCGTGCCGTGGCCGGCGACCCGAAGCTGCTGCACCGCGTGCGCGTGGCGCGCCTGCCGATCCTCTACACGCAGATCGCCCGGCAAGGGGTCACCTACCGCGAGGAAGGCGACACCCTGGTGCCCACGTCCGGCACGCAGTTGGACGCGCTGATCGACCGCTTCGCGCAGACCGCCCGCGCGGAGGGCGTCTCCAAGGTGAGCGAGGGCACCAGCCTCGACGTTTGGCTCTCGCGCTTGCCTCGGGGCAGCGCGCCGGTGCGCCTGGTGCGCCTGCGCAACGCCGCGCTGGAGCTCTCGCTGCTCCCCTCGCACGGCGGGCGCATCTGGCGGATGCGCTACCTGCCCAAGGGGAAGGACCTGATCAAGCGCTATGGCACCGAGGAGGGCTTCGAGCTGGTGGAAGGCGGCTACGAGGAGTACTCTGGCAGTGGCTATCGCGCTCCCGGGTGGTCGGAAGCCTACACGGTGACGGAACAGACCGAGCGCTCTGCCACGCTGGAGGCGACGCTGCCGAACGGCCTGAAGATGGTCCGCCGCTTCGAGCTGGATGCCGAGAAGCCGGAAGTGCGCATCACCTCCAGCGTGACCAACACCGGCACCCAGAACACCCAGGGCGGAGTGCGCGTGCACCCCTCCTTCCTGGTGAGCGACACCCAGAAGACGACCGTCTGGTGCCGCAAGCCGGATGGTAGCTGGCAGCGACACCGCCTGGCCGTGGCGAAGGACCCCCTGGGCGAGCACGAGCTGTGGCTGCGCGGCGAGCTTGCCCCGGCCGGCGAGTGGGCGGTGGTGGATGAGACGGACGATGTCGCCATCCTTGACCGCTTCGAGGCTGACCGCGTAGAGACGTGCTACATCAACTGGCACGGCCGCCAGCAGCGCACCAACCTGGAGCTGTTCGGGCGAGAGATGACGCTGGCACCCGGCCAGACGACGACCCTGACGCACACCTACACGGTGCTCTCGCCGGCATCGGCCACCCTGGGGCGGTAGCGTCCCATCCCTTCGCGGCGTCGGAGACCCTTCCTACGGCCAGGGCATAGCCCTCGTGGGAAGGGTCTCCCCTGCCCGGCGGGCACCCAAGAGGATGAAACTGGGGCTCCCTCGCCAATCCAAGCGTTAGGCGGGTGGGAAGAGACCATTTCCCGGGTAGAGCAGCGGAGTGCTGCGGCGACGCGGCCGCCTGGCAGAGGCCCGATGGCTCGGGCACTCCGGTCAGTTGCCTGGGAGAGTAACGGAGCGCCGCAGCAATGCGGCTTCCCAGACCGCCGCAGCCCGATGGCTCGGGCATTCCAGTCATCTCCTGGAGGAGTACCTCCTCGGCATTGGAGATGCCTCCTACACCGAGGGGTGCCTACAATAGCGGCCGGCGGGAACGCCGGCGCTCCGACCACGTACCTGCCGTAGGAGGCGTCTCCGCTGCCGAGAAGGCTCACTCCAGCTCGGGGGTGCCGCCGTAGAGGAGGCGGTTCAGCTCCGCCTGGACGCGGAACGACTCCAGGGCGTCGGCATAGGGAGAGCGCACCAGGCGCTGGTCTTGCTGCTCCACCGCGGCGAGGAAGCCCCGATGCTCCAGTTCAAACTCGTCCACGGTGCCGTGGTAGGTGAACTCCTGGCCCGCCAGGCTGCCGGCGGCACGGTTGGCAAATAGGTCCACCCGCACCTGGCTGCGGTCGGTCACCAGCTCCAGGGCGCACGCCCAGCCCGGCCCGGCCCAGGTGTGGGTGTGGGTGACGGCCACCCCGTTGTCCATCTCCAGGAACCAGCAGGCCACGTCGCAGGTGGTGACGTGCTGCGAGCGCGGCAGCACCTGGTTGAGCCCCATCACCTGCATCCGCTTCACCTCGGCACGTGCGATGTAGCGGCACAGGTCCACGTAGTGGATCCCCTGATCTCCCACCAGGCCGCCGGAGCGCTCTACCAGGTAGGGAGCCGGATAGGTGTCGTACACCGGCTCCGTGGCAAACGGCGACTGAAAGCTCACCTGGATCGTGGAGAGGCGCTCGCCGGCAAGGCGCTCGAGGACGACGTGCAGCGCCTGGTGCCAGCGGTGCATGAAGCCGACGGCGTGCAGCAGGCCGCTTTCCTGCAGCAGTTCCTGAATGCGCCGCCCGGTGGAGAGGTTATGGCAGGGGGGCTTCTCCATCAGCACCGGCACGCCGGCGGCCGCGCAGGCGGCGATCGCTGGCAGCCGGTACTCCCGCGGCGTGCAGAGGGTCACGTAATCCGGTCGTGACGCCAGCGCCTCTTCCAGTGACCGATAGGCGTGGGCACCGCTGCGCTCAGCGAGCGCCTGCGCGCGCTCCGGCACGATGTCGACCACCCCGGCGAGGCGCAGCCCGGCGATTCGGGCGATGGCTCCCGCGTGTCGGTTGGCGATGCCGCCTGCCCCGACGATCAAGACTTCCTTCACCGAACCCTGCCTCTCAGACATTGGCGCAGACGACCAGCAAGCGCATCGGACCATCGGGGCTGTTGAGGATCCCGTGCGAATGCCCGCTGCGGGTGATGCAGACATCGCCCGGGCCGATGGGGTAGCGCTCGCCATCCACAATCATCTGGCCGTGCCCTTCCAGGACGAAGTAGATCTCCTCGTCGCCCTCGTGCCGGTGCTCGCCGATGCTGGCGCCCGGCGCCAGCTCGTCGTCGTGCAGGTACTTGAAGCCGCTCTCTTGCTTGGCGTAGTCGGCAAACGCCTCGAAGCCGATGAGCCGGCCCTGCCCGTCGTGGCAGGAATCCGTCTCGAACGTGCCCATCTCCGCTCGTCTTACGATCATACGTCTATTACTCCATTCAGCGCCGTTTGCGCCGCGGCCCGGCCGAGAGCGCCGGGCGTCGCTTGGCAGGTTCGGCCCCGCCCGGCGGGCTTCCTGCGGGTGCGACTCTCCTCTTCGCCCGCGCGGGCAGGTGTAGGGCATCCCCGCATTGGGTAAAGAGCAAGGACGGGCGGGCGATGGCCGTGCCTGGCTGGGGCACGGCGTGCCGCCGGGGAGGGGAGCGGATGAGCATGGGTAGCGAGCCGGAGGGCCGGGCACAGGTGGCGCTGGCGCGCGTGCCCGGCCGCAAGGAGCAGCCGGAGGCCCTGGCGCGTGCCCTTCATGATCTGCTGGAGCCGCTCGGCGGGCTGGGGCGCCTCGTGCCCCGAGGCAGCAAGGTGCTGCTGAAGCCAAACCAGACGCTATTCAAGTCGGCGTTGTCTGGTTCCACGACCTCGCCGCGCCTCATCCGGGTGCTGATCGAGCACTGTTTCGCGGCCGGGGCGCGCGAGGTGTGGGTGGCCGAGTCCGCGGGCCATGCCCAGATGACGCGGCAGGTGATGGCCCGCACCGGGATGGCGCAGGCGGTGCAGGGCACCGGCGCCCACGTCATCTACCTCGACGAGATTGCCCACGGCGTCTACGACTTTGGCGCGGACGCGGGCGAGCTGCGCTACCTGCCCGCCCCCGAGATCCTGGAGCGCGCCGACGTGCTCATCAACGTGCCGAAGGCGAAGACGCACTTTGTCGACCCGATCTCCGGCGCCTGCAAGAACTGGGTGGGCGTGATGCCGATGGCAACACGGCTCTACCTGCAGCGTCAGGGGGATGCCTACTACCGCGGCAACGCCCTCTACCTGCGCCGGTTCCGGCCGACACTCAACCTCTTTGATGGCGCCGTGGCCGGACAGGGCCAGGGCCCTGGGCAGAACCAGCCCTTCTGGTGGGGCCACCTCCTCGCCTCCACCGACCCGGTCGCCGCTGATGTGATGCTGTGCCGGCTCTTCGGCCTGCCGTGGCTGCCACTGCGCATGGCTCGCGAAGCTGCCGCCATCGGCGTGGGCCTCTTCGATCCCGACCGCATCGACCTGCTGGGCGTGCCGTTCGCCACGGCGCGCGTCTCCGTCCATGCTGCCGACCCGGGCGTCCACCGCTATCCCTGCCGCGTTCTGGTAGGGAAGGGGGCGACCATCGAGGGCACCCTGGGCCACTGGAAGACGATTGCCGATGCCTGGCTCGAAAACGGCCTGTGGACCCTCTTTACCGCGCGCGGTCGGCCCACCTTCATGTTCGGCGCGGTGGAGGATCCCGACTTCGAGGCGCACCTACGGGAGGGGCCGTACGTGGTGCTGGGGGACACCTGCCTCGACCGGTATAAGTACGACCCGCGTGTGGTCTACGTGCCGGGCTGGCCGGTGCCGCAGTCGTACCTGCAGCAGGAGATGGTGGCGGGGATGGGGTTTGGGGCGCTCTACGCGCCGGGCCTGAAGCTCTACCAGGCCGGCACCTCGCTGGCAACGCGGCTGAAGGGTGCCGCGGGGCGGCCGGAGCAGCGGCGCGCGGCCGCCCGGGTGGCCGGCGCGGCGGCCCTGGCGGTCGCGGCACGCCTGGCCCTCGGCCGTGCCCTGGGAGGCAGCCGCCGTGATGGCGGGTGACCCTCCCCCGGATAGAAGGCCAGTGCCCAATCACGCACCCGTTCCGGAGCCCTTGCGGTGAGGCTGCACGTCGGCTTTCGTGGCGGGATGCCGCGCGGGGGAGGGGAAAGCAAAATGGCCCCGGTAGCGCGAGGAGGATACCTCTTCTGCGCTGCCGGGGCCATTTCTCAGTTTGGTAGCCCGGACGGGGATCGAACCCGCAAGCTCCGCCTTGAGAGGGCGGTGTCCTAACCAATTAGACGACCGGGCCACACCTTCCGCGGGTGGATCGCGCCTTTAGCGCCATCTTCCCAAGCGGCACGCGCCTATTATAGCATCCCGCGGCGAGCGTGTCAATAGCGGATCGGGCTTTGCAAAACGACGCGCGTTCGTGCTATAATAGGGCCGCCGGCAGAGCGACCCAGATGAGGTGGGCCAGTGTAAGGGTGCATCCAGCGGGCGCAACCCAATGGCCCCCAACCCCTTCATTGGCGTGTCCGGATGCCTTCGGGTCCGTGGCCCGCTTGCCACCACTCGCGGCACTCCGACGCGGGTTGCGGGGCTGGGTAACCACTCTTGCTTGCCCGACCGTGAGTGCCCCGGGGCAGTGCCGGGGCGTTGGTGCGGGCAATCCCTCTGGCCAGGGTCTGCTGTCGGGCGGCTGCCATGCATGAAGCGGTCCACGCTGGGGAGTGGCGCTTGGCAGCGCTGTTCAGCGTCGTGGAGGGAATGGCCCTTACAGCCGTGGCCCCCCGGGCGCGGCAGCGATGGCCCCCGAGAGGAAGTCGCCGGCCTGTTTTCAGTGCCGGCCACTGCATCGACGGAGAAACAGATGAGTCCAGGCATTACTTTCCGCTGTACGTGTGAGCACTGCGGCGCAATCTTCTTTGGCCCGGACCGCAAAGCCTCTGCCTGCATGAAGTGTGCGAAGCGCTACCGCCTGCGTGTCGAACCGGCCCCGCGCCAAACCACCGAGCCGGAGGACGACCTCTTTGCCGCTGCCCTCAGCGCGACGGCGAGTGAGGCGCCGCCACGGCGGGAGCCGCCAGCCAAAAGCACCGGGGCCGCCGCGTCGCCCC
>JAAZEB010000134.1 GCA_012512505.1 Armatimonadota bacterium
GGCGCAGAGCACTAATCCCTTTGTCAACGCGGTTCTGGTTCAGGTCGCTCCGGGGAGCCGTCCCGATGAGGTGGCCGAAGGGATCCGCCGCTGGAGGGCTAGGCTGCCTGCCAGCCCACCGGCCCTCGCGGCCGGGCCGTCACTCGGAGTCGCCCAGCACCGTCACCACCAGGGTGCGCCGGCGGGGCTTGATGTCGCACTCCAGGTGAAAGATCTGCTGCCAGGTGCCCAGGGCCAGTTCGCCGTCGGTTACCGGCACCGTCAGCGAGGGCCCGAGGAGGGTGGCCTGCAGGTGCGAGTGCCCGTTGCCGTCGTGCCATGCCTGCTCGTGGCCGTAGTTGCGGCTGGGTGGGATCAGCCGGTCGAGTAGATCCGGCAGATCCTGCTGCAGGCCGGGCTCGAACTCGATGACCCCGACTGCCGCCGTGCTGCCGATGTTGAAGACGTGCGCCAGCCCGGTGCGAACGCCGGAGCGCTTTACCACGGCGGCCACCAGGTCGGTGACGTCGTGGCTGTCGCGGTGCCCGCGGGTGTTGAGGGTGAGTTGTTCCTGGTGAACCATAGCACGGAGGTGGTTCGGCCGGCCGGGCCGAACTCCTCCCCCGGGCAGGAAAGCGGGCGCGCACCAGGGAAACTGCAGGCCGGGGGCCAACCGGTTCGAACGGGGGGCCCGCTGGAAAGGAAAGCAATGAAGCGCCGGGAGCTGCTGAAGCGGGCGGCGGGAGCCTATGGGGGCGTGCTGGCTGCGTGGCGATTGCCGGCCGCCATGGCAGAAGGGAAGCAAACGATGGCGAGTGCGGAGACGGAGGCCGGCCTGGCCTGGCACGACGTGCGTGAGGGGGGTGTTGAGGGGAAAGGGTGGACGGAGACGGAGTCGTTCTTCGACCGCCTGCCGGCGAAGGCGAAGGGCGTGGTTCGCCCCCCGGTGTGGGATCTGAGCCGTCACTCGGCCGGAATGTGCTTCGATTTTGAGACGGATGCCACCACGATCCACGCGCGTTGGACTCTCATCTCCGAATCGCTGGCGATGCCCCACATGCCGGCCACCGGCGTCAGCGGCCTCGATCTGTACGCGCGTGACGAGGGGGGCCGCTGGGGCTGGGTGAGCATCGGGCGTCCGGAGGGGGTGCAGACGCAGACCGTGCTCGCTGGCGGGTTGCGCCCGGGCCGGCGCACCTATCGCGTTTACCTGCCGCTCTACAACGGCGTCACGTCGGTGGCGGTCGGCGTGGCGCCCGACGCCTTCTTCCGGGCGATCCCGCCGCGCCGCGAGGGGGCGATTGTCTTCTACGGCACCTCCATTGTCCAGGGCGGCTGCGCCTCGCGGCCCGGCATGGCCCACCCGGCGATCCTTGGCCGGCGCCTGGAGCGGCCGACGATCAATCTCGGCTTCTCTGGCAACGGCCAGATGGAGCCGGAGGTGGCGGCGCTGCTGGCGGAGATCGCCGCCGGCTGCTTTGTGATCGACTGCCTCCCCAACATGGGCGCGGAGATGGTGGCGGAGCGGACGGAGCCGCTGGTGCGGACCATCCGCCGCGCCCACCCGGAGACGCCGGTGGTCCTCGTGGAAGATCGCACCTTCTGCGGCACCCCCTTCGTTGCCGGGCACCGCGAGGGCCACGCTGCCCGCCGCGGGGCGCTGCGCAAGGCGTATGAGGCGCTGGTCGCCGACGGGGTGCCTGGCCTCCACTACGTGTCAGGCGAGCACCTGCTGGGAGACGACGACGAGGCGACGGTAGATGGCTCCCACCCCACCGACCTTGGCTTCGTGCGGATGGCGGATGCCCTGGAGCCGGTGCTGCGCCCGCTGGTTTGAAAACACCCCTCCCTGTGGGTGAAGGAGTGCGACTGTGGCGAAGAAGCGATACTATTCCCCCTACGACACGGTGAACGCCTGGATCGCGAACGAGCAGTCGGAGCTGACGTTCACCGGCACCACCTATCAAGACTGGGTGCGCTGGCGTGAGGTGTTCGACCGGCGCCTCCGCGAGCTCCTCGGGCGCACCCCCAAACCGGTGCCGCTGGACCCCGAGGTGCTGGAGCGCGTGGATTGTGGCGACCACATCCGCGAGAAGGTGGTCTTCGACACCGAGCAGTATGCCAGCGTGCCGGCCTACGTGCTGCTGCCGAAGGACCTGGCCCCGGGAGAGCGCCGGCCGGGCATCCTGGCGGCGCACGGGCATGGGCGTGGCAAGGTAGACATCTGCGGCGTTGCCGACACGGATCAGGAGTATGCCGAGCGCATCGAGCCGCTGAACTACGACTACGCGCGGCAGTTTGTGCGCCGGGGCTACGTGGTGGTGGCGCCGGACTGGCGCGGCTTTGGCGAGCGCCTGAGCCCGGCGGAGTGGGCGCGCGTCGGCCGCGATCCCTGCAACGTCAACTACCTGGCTGAGGGCTACCGCGGCTACCACCTCCTCGCCTTGCAGATCTGGGATGGCAGGCGCACGGTAGACTACCTGCAGTCGCGCCCCGAGGTGGATCCGGAGCGGCTTGGGGTGTGCGGGCTGTCGTTCGGCGGCACGATGACCACCTACCTGGCGGCCCTGGAGCCGCGCCTGAAGGTGGCCTGCATCAGCGGCTACCTGAGCACCGTTCGGGGCGACGCGATGGGGATGCGTGGCCTGGGCAACTTCTGCGGCGCCCAGTACATGCCGGGACTGCTTACCATCGGCGACATCCCCGAGGTGGCCGGCCTGATCGCCCCGAAGCCGCTGGTGGTGGAGATGGGCGAGCAGGATACCTGCTTCATCATCGAGGACATGAAGCGCGCCTACGCCCAGTTGGAGCGGATCTATGCCGCCGCTGGCGCCGCCGACCGCCTCGTGGCCGACGTTCACCCCGCCGGCCACGCCTGGAGCGGCCGCGTTGCCTTCCCGTGGTTCGACCGGGTCTTGGGCATGGAGCGCTAAGGGTTCGTTAGCAAGTAGACAGGGCAGCTCGGGGGGCGCACCGCCGTGTGCCCCGCGGCGCCCATGTTTCACCCCAGCCGCTGCGGGAAGCCCCGCCGCACGGAGGGAGAGAGATGGCCCAGGGAGAGAGCTGTCGCTACCGATGTCGGGAGATGCGCCTGCCCACCGGGGAGGTGGCGCTGAGCCTGGAGGACGCGCGGGCCGGCCTGGATGCTCTGGTCGTGCCGGCGCGGGGCGCGGTGCTGGAGTCGTTCGGGGTGCGCGACGGCGCTCACGGCCGCCGCGAGCTCCTCTTTCCGGCAGAGCACTTCGAGCAGGGCGGCGGGGCGCCGGTCCTTTTCCCGGTGACCGGGCGGTCGCTGTGCGATGGGGAGCTGGGCTCTTACCGGCACCGCGGCACGGTGCGCCCGATGCCGCTCCACGGCTTCGCGCACAGCCTGCCCTGGGAAGTGGTGGCGGCCGATGCCGACTCGCGCAGTGCCTTCGTCACCTGTGCCTTGGCTGCCTCCGAGGCGACGTGGGCCATCTACCCCTATGCCTTCCGCCTGGCCCTCACCTACCGCCTGCGGGATGGGCTTCTGCTGCTGGAGGCGGTGGTGGAGAACCCGGGGCCAGACCCACTGCCGTTCCACCTTGGCTACCACCCTTACTTCCGCATGCCGGTGCATCCGGAGGGCGACCGCCGTCGCTGCCGGATGCGGGTGCCCTCCGCCGCTACCTGGGAACTGGCCAACCTGTGCGCCACCGGCCGCCGCCTCCCGATGGCGCCTGGCACGGCCTACGACCCGGAGCGCGCCCTCGGCGAGGAGACGATGGACCGCGTCTTCGCCGACCTGCGCCCCGAGCCAGACACCGGCCGCGTCGTCTGCTGGGCGCGCGATCCAGACGCGGAGATCACCGTGGCCGTGGAGTACGACCCGGAGACGTTCCCGGTCTTTGTGGTCTACACCTCGCCGGCCGGCCCTTACGTCTGTCTGGAGCCGTGGACCGGCCTGCCCGGCGGCCTGGGTGACGACACGCCCGCTGGCCAGGGTGCTCGCCGGGTGCCCCCGGGCGGGCGCTTCACGAGCGAGGTGGCCGTTCGGGTGACGGCCGGCCGCTGATCGGGTTGCCCTCCGGGGAACCGGGAAGGTGTGAAGCCGATGGAGACGCCGCTGTCCATTCCCCACCCGAGCTTTGGCACGGTGAACTACATCGTGCTGGCGATCTACTTCGTGGCGATGCTGGCCGTCGGCATCTGGGCGGGCCGGAACACCAAGGGGGCCGCCAGCTACTTCATCGGGGAAGGCCGGGTCCATCACGTCCTGGTTGGGTTGTCGCTGCTGGGCACCTACCTTTCCTCGTTGACGATGATGGCCCTGCCGGCCATGTCCTACGGGCCGGCCGACTTCACCTGGAGCATCCAACTCCCGTTCCTGCTGGTGACGGCGGTGGTGATCACCGGGTTTGTGCTGCCGCGCTACCGGGAGTCTGGCTGCATCAGCGTCTATGAGTTCCTCGAGCAGCGCATCGGCACCTCTGCCCGCCTCATCGCCGCGATCGCCTTTGTCTTGCTTTCCATCGGGCGAATGGGGCTCGTGCTCTACCTCCCGTCGCTCGCCTTCCACATCGTCACCGGCGCCAATCTTGTTGCCTGCATCGTGGTGATGGGGGTGGTTGTCACCATCTACACCGTCCTCGGCGGCATCAAAGGCGTGATCTGGACCGACGCCATCCAGGTGGTGATCTTCGTGATCGGCGCGCTCGCCTCGGTCTTCTACTTCTTTACCCCGGGGGTGGACTTCTTCGCGGTTGCCAACCAGGCGCACAAGCTCCGGGTGCTAGACCTGCGCACCGACATCACCCAGGTGGTCACCCTTTGGTTGGTGCTGCAGACGCTGGTGGAGACGATCCGCATCTACGCCACCCAGCAGGATATGACGCAGCGCTACATGACGGCGGAGTCGACGCGGCGCGCCAACCAGAGCGTCTGGCTGTCGATCCTTGGCTATGTGCCGCTGGGCTACCTCTTCTACTTCATCGGCACCGGCCTCTTCGTCTTCTACCAGACCCACCCGGACCCGGCCGTCGCCGCGCTGGAGTCTGCCAATCGGCTGGACTCGCTCTACGCTTACTTCGTGGTGACGCAGATGCCGGCCGGGTTGGCGGGGCTGGTGATTGCCGCCTTCTTCGCCGCGGCGATGTCTACCATCGCCTCCAGCATGAACTCCGCCTCCGCCGTCTGCGTGGAGGATTTCTACCGGCGTTTCTGGGCCAGGGGCCGCTCGGACGAGCATTACCTGCGGGTGGCGAAGTGGCTCGCACTGGCGTGGGGCGTGCTGCACGTGGTGATGGCAATCCTCTTCATGCGGATTGCCCAGGCCCAGGTGGCCTGGAGCCAGGTGATGGCGATCTGCACCTGCGGCATCCTCGGCCTGATGGCGCTCGCCTTCTTGCGGACGCGGGTGCGCGCCAGCGCCGCGGTGGCCGGCTGGGTGGTCTCGGTGGTGGCGCTGCTGCTGATGAAGTTCTGCCTGCAGGTGACGCCGAGCCTGGCGCTGACCTACCCCCTCCCGCCAGACACCGGGATCAACTTCCTCCTGTGGCCGGTGGTCACCAACCTCACGTCGTTCGGCGTCGCGCTGCTGCTGGACCGCCTGCTCCCGGGCGCCAAGCGTGCCGCCGCGACCGCGTGAGGCCTGAAGGGAGTGCCGGAAGCGCTGTCGGCGCGGGGTTGGGGAGCCGGATCGCTGCGGCGCTCCGTTACTCTCCCAGGCAACTGGCCGGAGTGCCCAAGCCATCGGGCTTCGGCGGTGTGGAAGCCGCGTTGCTGCGGCGCTCCGCTGCTCTCCCAGGGGCTTGCCGGAGTGCCCGAGCCATCGGGCCTCTGCCGGGCGGCCGGACATGGTGCCTTGCTAACGCGACCGGGCGAGGGCGGCCAGCGCCTCGGTGAGCAGTTGGTCGGCCAGCCGGTATTTGCCGGCCTGGAACGCGGCCAGGGCGATGTCACACTCGGTGAACAGGTCGGCCGACACCGGGGAGCCGGCTATCTGTCGGACGCGGAGCTGTTCGAGGAGGTCCATGCAGCGCAGCAGGCACGACCGGCGGCTGCCCGTGGCGGGCGTGTTGCGCAGTGTCTCGTTGAGGAAGCGGATCATCGCCAGCGAGGCGCCGGCTAGCGCGGCGGGACCATTGCCGGGATGGACCTGCACGGTACACGACCGTCCCGCCTTCTGCATCGCCAGCCGCAGGTTTCGCCCGTGTATGGGTGGCACCAGCGCGTCCTGCGCCGCGTAGATGGCGAGGACGGCGGCACGGATTCGGGCGGCGGCATGGATCGGCGAGCGCCGGCGATAGGCATCTGAGTCCTGGGCGGGGGTGGCGCCGACCGCGTTGGTGATCGCTTCTGCCAGCGGGGGAGCCTGCTGCGCCAGGGCGGTGGTGAAGGCCGCGGTATCGGTGGGCGCCAGCAGCGCCGCCGCCGCCTTCAGTCGGGGATCGGCGGCCGCCGCCAACAGAGCGACGGTGCCGCCGGTGCCCGCGCCCCACAGCGCCACCCGCTCCGGGTCCACCCACTCCTGCTGCCGCAGGTAGGTGAGGGTGGCCAGGGCATCCTGCACCTCGCCCGCGGCGAACTCGGGCTTGCCGGCAGAGCGCCCGGCCCCCCGCAGGTCGATGGCGGCGGCCACGTAGCCGAACTGGGCCAGGGTGGCGGCGGTGCCGCGCAGGCTCTCCGCGTCGCTGCCGAAGGCGTGGAGGCAAAGGACCGCCGGGTGGCGTCCGGGTTCCTCCGGGCGGTAGAGGTAACCAGATAGCGGCGTGTCGCCGCTGGTGAGGGTGATCTCCTGCGCGACCGGCGTCTCAGAGGGGGCATCGGTGGCCCGTGCGGCGAGCGGCAGTGCCAGCAGCGCCACGATGGCGGCGAGGGCGAAAGGCAACGGGGTGTCCTCCCTTCGCCCGGATTATAGCGCATCGCCCGCCGGCGGTCAACGCTTTGACGAGCGCGCCGGCCGTCGGTATAATGGGGGCGGGCCGGTTCCCATCGCGGCCCCATGCCAGCGCTCTTTGGGGGATCCATGGCTATCGCACGACACACCTTGCTGATCTTGCTGCTCCTGCTGGCGCCGGCCGGGGCGGCGGAGTTCTCCTTTCTGCACTTGAGCGACGTGCACAC
>JAAZEB010000135.1 GCA_012512505.1 Armatimonadota bacterium
AGCTGGAGGCCGCCGACGCGCCCGACGGCCGCGGCACGGAGCTGACCGCCGCCCAGGAGCCGGCCGGCCGCGGCACCGAGTTGACTGCCGCTGGTGAGCCCGCACCCCCGCCGGCCGAGATAGACGCCACGGAGGCACCCCCCACCGTGCGGCTGCCGGGCGAGGCCAGACGGGGGAGGTAGCTCCGGCACTTCAGGACGGCTTGTTCCCTCATCAGGGGTGTTGCCCACGGCGGCTACAGCGGCAGATCGACGGCGCCGCCGCCGCGGGCGGCGCGGGCCACCGCCTCGGTGAACTCCATGTAGCGCACCCCGTCCGCGAAGGTGGTGCGGCGCACCGGCTCCTCGCCGCGGATGGCGCCGATGAACTCCTCTTCCACCCGCCAGCGCCCCTCCTTCTCCGGCGGGATTGTCACCTCTCGCAGCTCCCGATCCCCCCGGCGGCCGAGCAGCAGGCGGTCGTGGTCACCATCGAAAACCAGGGTGCCCTCGCTGCCGTAGAGGGTGATCCCGGAAGGGCCGGCCAGCCCCTCGACGGCGCTGATCTGGTAGCTGGCCTGGGCGCCGTTCTCCAGGTCGGCGATCACGTCGAGGTGGTCGGGCACCTGCACGGTCTCTCGCAGCCCGGACTCCGGGTCGACGCGCTCCGGCACGAAGATGCGCGCCCGCGCCAGCACCCGCGTGGCGTTGCCGACCCAGCGCATCAGGATCTCGTGCCAGATGCCGAGGGTGAGGACGTTGAGGCCGCTGAGGCGCGGGTCTTGTCGCCAATGCAGCGGCGACTCCCGGTCGAGGAATGTCTGCCCCACGCCGCGCACGTTGACCACCAGCAGGTCGCCCAGGGTGCCGTCGGCGATGAGCTCCTGCACCGTTTGATCCACCCGCAGGCTGAAGGGGGCCGGCACCACCTGCGTCACCAGCTCCGGGTGGGCGCGGGCGGCCGCCAGCATCTGGTGGGCCTCGGCGGCGTTCATTGCCATGCGTGCCTCACACAGCACGTGCTTGCCAGCCGCCAGCGCCGCCAGCGTCACCGGGCAGTGGAGGTAAGGCCAGGTGCCGATGACGACGGCATCTACTTCTGGCGACTGGACCAGCTCCTCCCACTGCTCGAAGGTGTGCGGAATGCCGAACTCCTCCGCCACGCGCCGCGTCGACTCCGGCCGGCGGTTACACACCGCGGTGATAGTGACACCGGGGATTGCCTGCAGCCCCGGGATGTGGCGGGCGCGCGTGTTTGCTCCCGCGCCCACGATCCCAATCCGGATGACCCGCTCGCTCATGCCCTGTCCTCCTCCGCCGCGCCCAACAACCACCTCCATGGTTCCCTTTTCGGCCCGATTTGTTCACCCCCTGCGGGGAGAAAGAGCCATCAGTCCGAACGCGGCGCCCGGAAGCAGCCAACGAGCAAGCAGGGCATCTCGCAGTGTGCCGTGGCTGGGCAGTGGCTGGCCGACAGGCGCTTAGCCGCGGAGGAACTCGAAGAGGCCGGGTTGGTCTACCCGGGCGGCCAGGGCCACCGTCGCCTGGTAGACCGTTTGCTGCGTCTGGTAGTCGATGATCGCGGCGGCCAGGTCCACGCCGGTGGTCTCGCCCAGGAGCTCGTTGAGCACTTCTTCTTGCTCCGCCAGGCGCGTCTTGTTCAGTTCCAGGCGCTGGATCGTCTGGCCGATCTCTCCCCGATGGCGGTTGAGGTTCTCCAGCAGGGCGTCCACGTCATCAAGACGCGCCGAGAGGGAGGCGGCATCGCCACGCAGCAGGTCGTCGCGGATCCCCGCCAGGGTGGTGAAGAGGTCGGGGGCATCTGGCGCTCCTGCCCCGTCGAAGTTGAACACGCTGCGGCCGGTGACGCTACCGGCCACCGCCACGCCGTCGGCGACCTCCAGCGTGCGCCGCCCATCGTTGCCCGCGTAGGCGAAGGGAGCGGCGGCATTGCCGGTGGGCGTCAGCGGCGCGGTGCGCACCGCCGTGCCGGAGAAGAGGTACTGCCCGGCATAGCGTGCCTCCGCGTAGTGGCTTACCTGGGAGATCAGTTTGTCTACCTGCTCGGCCATCAGGTGGCGCTGCGACTCAGCCTTGGTGTCGTTCGCGCCGGCGAGCGCCAGGCCGCGCGCCTCGCGCAGGGCCAGGGCGATGTCGTTGATGGCATTGTCGGTGGCGGCCAGGCCGGCAATGAGGGCGTCGGTGTTGCTGCGGTACTGCGCGATGTCGGAGAGGCGGCTGTTGAGGTGGATGGCCCGGCCGGCGGCGGCCGCGTCGTCGGAAGGGCGCAGCACCCGCTGCCCGGTCACCACGCGGCGTTCCGCCTGCATCACGCGGTGGCTCTGTGCCATCAGGGAGTTAGAAAGCCCCCCATAGATCATGCGGGTGGAGACGCGCATCTTGTCCTCCAGCGGCTTGGCCCCACCGGCGGATGACTACCGCCCCGCCAGGCCCACCTGCTCGATCACCGTGCCGAGCAGTTCATCCATGACAGTCAGCATCCGCGCCGAGGCCGAAAAGGCGCGCTGCCACTGCACCAGGCGGGCGGCCTCTTCATCCAGGTTCACCCCCGACACGCTCTCCTGCTCGGCGAGGATCGCGTCGCGGCGGGCCTGGGCGCGCTCCGCTAGGTCGCCCAGGGTGCGGGCTTCGGATCCCGCCGCGCTCACCCAGGCGCTGAAGTGCTCGCGCGGGGAGCTGCCGCCCAGCGCCGCCAGCGGCTGGTCACGCAGGTCGGCGATGCTGCGGGCGACCGTCGCGTCGCCCAGACTGCCATCCCCCGAGGCCGCCAGCATGCGCGGGTTGTCCAGCAGTGGCGAGACCGACACCTCGCCATCCACCCCGGCAATCACGAAGAAGGGGTGGCCCGAGTGGCCATCCAGGTCGTAGCCGGTGGTGTGGAGGCTGTTCACGTGCTCCACCAGCGCCTGCTTCAGGGCGGTCAGCCGCGCCTGATGCCCCGGCACGATCTCGTTGGCAACCCGCAGCAGGCCGGCCAGCTCGCCTTGAGCGACCTCGGCGGTGCTGCCGTCCGGCCACTTCACCGTTGCCGGCGTGCCGGCGGGTGCCTGCAGCGACACCGCGTGGTTGCCCTCCACGAGGATGCGGCTGCCCAGGGTCACAGTGACGGCGCCATGCTCCGCTTCGTAGACATCCACCCCGGCCAAGCTGGCTAGCTCGGCGAGCATCCGGTCACGCTGATCGAGGAGGTCGTTCGGGGTGCCTCCCAGGCTCCCGGTCACCCGGAGCTGGGCGTTCAGGTCGGCCAGGCCCTGCGCCAAGGCATTGACGCGGGCAACGCCGTCGGCGAGCATCGCCCGCGCGTCGGCGCCCAACTGGCGCAGCTCGCGATCCACCGCGTTCAGGCCGGCCGCCAGGTTGCGCCCTTCGCTGATGGCGATGGCCCGGATGCCGGTGTCCTGCGGGCTCTGGGTCACCTGTTGCCAGGCGTTCCAAAACCGGTCCATCAGCGAGTTGATCCCGGCGCCGCCGTCCTGGCCGACCACCAACTCGATGCGTTCGCTGAACTGGCGCTGGACGTTCCAGTAGGAGTGGGCAGCGGCGCTGGTGCGCGCCCGCCCGGCCAGCCACCGGTCGTGAACGCGGTGGATCTGGACGATCGTGACGCCGGTGCCGAGGGGGCCCGCCTCGGGATAGCCGGCGGCGGGCGCGGGGCAGCCCGGGGTGGTACGGAAGACGGGGTTCTGGCGGGTGTAGCCGGGCGTGCTGGCGTTGGCCACGTTGTGGGCGGCAACGTTCAGCGCCTGCTGGTGGGCTAGCGCCCCTCGCAGGGCCGTCTCCACGCCCAGGAAGGTCGCGCTCATGCGGTGACATCCAGGCTCAGGCTGTGGGCCGGGGCCGGCCGCGCCTGCGTCGGGGGAGCGTAGCCGGTGGCGTCCTCGATGCCCAGCAGGCGCAGCAGGTGCGCGCAGCTCTGCGCCGCGTCCGCCGCCAGCAGGCGGTTGGTCCGAACGAGGTGCGTGACGCGCTGCAGCCGCGCGGGCAGGAGGGCAGCCAGCCGCTCCAGCCGCTCCTTCAGCGAGGCGTCGTTGGCCAGGGCGAGCAGCCCTCGCAGTGATCGGCTTGCCGCCGGCAGCGCGTTCAGCCACTCCTGACGCTGGGTCTCAGCGGTGGCCAGCGCCTCGGCCAGCAGCGCGTGCCGACGATTCGCTGCCTCAAGCCGGTCGGTGGCGCGCCCAATGAGCGCCGACTGCTGTTCAGCGAGCACGCTTTCCAGGTCGGTGTAGAGCGCACACTGCTGCTCCAGATTGGCGACGAGCTGGCTGAGTGCTGCCATGGCCCGGTTGCTCCTCTCAGCAGGTGCTGAACTCTTTCAGCATGCTCGTGGCGACCTTGATGGCGGGCACCTGGTAGTGGTCGGAGGCGATCTGCGCCCGCAGCCCTGCCACCCGGTCTTCGCGCACCTCCGGCAGCCCCTGAATTGCCGTGCGCACCGTCTCGATCTGCCGGGCGCGCGCCGAAACCTCCAGCGCGTCGCCCCCGCTGACCCGGGCGAACGCCTGCCGCACCTGGCTGGCCCGCGCCAGGGCCATGCTCTGAATCGGGGATGGGCCACCCTCCATGCCAATCCTCATCTTGTTCCTCCCGTCTCGGCACTCATCCGCCCAAGCTCCCTACCGATGGGGCGCCGGCCGATGATCCGACCGCTATTGCCCCAACGCACTCTTGATTCCCGAGTTCGCACGCTACCGCCTCAGGTTGTTAGAAAGTTCCAGCATCTGGTCGGCGGTCTGGATGCTCTTGGAGTTGATCTCGTAGGCGCGCTGCGCCACGATCATGTTGACCATCTCCTCGACCACCTTCACGTTGGACATCTCGACGAAGCCCTGGGCGATCGTGCCCAGGCCGGCCAACCCGGGCGTTCCGGTCTCTGGGTCGCCTGAAGCGGCAGTGGCGCTGAAGAGGTTGCGCCCCTCGCTTTTCAGCCCGGCCGGATTGATGAAGCGGGCGAGCTGGATCTGCCCCACCTCCTGCGGCTGTGACTGTCCGGGCAGCGTCACTGAGACGGTGCCGTCGGTGCCGATGGAAACCGAGGCGGCGCCGTTTGGGATCACTAGCTCCGGCTGCAGCACGTAGCCATCCGAGGAGACCAGGCGGCCTTGACTATCCAGCTTGAAGGAGCCGTCGCGGGTGTAGCCGATGGTGCCATCCGGGCGCTGCACCTGGAAGAAGCCCTGGCCCTCGATCACCATGTCCAGCGGGTTGCCCGTTTGCGTGAAATCGCCCTGGGCGAACATCTTCTGCGTGGCGACGGGGCGGGTGCCGAGCCCCACCTGAATGCCGGTGGGCACCTGCACGCCGCGGGCGGCCGGACTGCCGGGCGAGCGCAGCGTCTGGTACATCACGTCCTGGAAGTCAACGCGTGACTTCTTGAAGCCGACGGTGTTGACGTTGGCCAGGTTGTTGGCGATGACATCGACGTTGAGCTGCTGGGCCTCCATGCCGCTAGCGGCGGTCCACAACGCTCGGATCATCTCTCTAGCTCCTTCTTACCGGAGGAAACCTCTAGAGGCGGGCCACCTCGCTGGTAGCCACCTCCAGGGTGCGGTCTTGCATCTGAAGGGCGCGCTGGTTGGCCTCGTAAACGCGGAAGCCGGCGATCATCGCGGCCATCTCGCGCACCGGATTGACGTTCGATCCCTCGCGGGAGCCAGGCCGCAGGCGCGGCGGCGCCACCGGCTCGATCCCGGTCGGGCCCTCTTGCACCACCTGCAGGCGGTCGAGGGGTTGGCCATCGGCAAAGAGGGTGCCATCCTCGCCGATGGTCACCGCGCGCTTGCCTGGCACGATGGGGCCGGCCTGGCCCAGCACCGCGTCGCCGCTCCGGGTTTCCAGGCGGCCGGTAGGCCCCACGCGGAAGCCGCCATCGCGGGTGTAAACAAGGCCACTGGCCGTCTGTACCACGAAGAAGCCGGGCCCGTCCAGGGCCACCTCCAGGGGATCACCGCTTTCGTGGAGGCTGCCGGGCGTTGGGTCTGCCGCCAGGGTGGTGACCCGAGTGCCGGGTTCGAGGGCAACCGCGCCGGCGTCCGGCCCCCCCGCGGGCGGCAGCGTGGCGAAGGCAACCAACTGCCGCTGGAACCCGGGTGACGAGGCGTTGGCCAGGTTGTTGGCGATCACCTCCTGGCGGGTGATCTCCGCCACCATCGCGGTGGCCGAAGCGTAGAGCCCTCTCACCATGCGCGCATCCTCCGGAGAGACGCCTGGCCATCGCGCTCCAGGCATCCTACCGTCCCCTATCGGCAGAGTGGCGCCGGGAGCTTTAGAGCCTACCCGAAAAGCACGAATGCAGGCCGGAGTGCCCGAGCCATCGGGCGCCTTAGCCGCATCGCTGCGGCGCTCCGCTGCTTTCCCCGGGGCGATCCTCGGAGTGCCCGAGCAATCGGGCTTCAAACGGTGGGAAGCCGCATCGCTGCGGCGCTCCGCTGCTTTTCCCGGGGCGATCCTCGGAGTGCCCGAGCCATCGGGCTTCACACGGCGGGCGCGGTGGATCGAGATGTTTGGGGGCGGCGCGCGCTGGGTATACTCCAGATGTGGTGCCTTGGAAGGGCACCCGGGCTCCGGAGAGCGGGTGAGTCCGCTCGGCGGGGTACGCTACACGCTTCCTTTCTGGGGTTGAAGGCGGAGCTTCTGGCGGGGGCTCCGCCTTCTCTTTTGCCTGGGAGAGTAGCGGAGCGCCGCAGCAATGCGGCTCCCTAGGACTATCGAAGCCCGATTGCTCGGGCACTCCGAGGATCGCCCGGGGGAGAGCAACGGAGCGCCGCAGCGATGCGGC
>JAAZEB010000136.1 GCA_012512505.1 Armatimonadota bacterium
CGGAAGAGGGCCGCGGGTGCGGCGCCGCGGTCGGCGGCAAACACGGCCTGCCCCGCGCGCGCCGCCGCCAGAATCGCCCCGGGCGCCAGCGGCACGCCGGCGAGCGCCACCTCGAGCTCCTTGCGGGTATCCAGGGCGCGCAGGGTGGTCGCCACGCTGCCTGCCGCGGTGGCATAGAGCCGGTCTCCCGGACCGAGCGCCAGGTCAAACGGGCGGAAGGAGAGCGGGATGGTGCCGGTTGGCTGCAGCGTCTCCAGGTCAAGGATGACGATCTCGCTGCCGCCGGAGTTGGCCACGTAGAGGGAGCGGCCATCGGCGGCGAGCGCCAGGCCACGCGGCTTGCTGCCGGTAAAGACGCGCCGCAGCACCTTGCCGCTCTCGGTATCGAGCACGGCCACGCTGTTGCCGCCAAAGTCGGCCACGTAGAGGCGCGGGCGCGCTGGGTCGGCCAGGAGCTTGCCGCCGGGCGCGTGCATCGCCACCACACCGGGCGCCGGGTTTGGTTCGGGGATGGCGTGGGCCTGCGGCGGCGGCAGCAGGTCGTAGGGCCGGGTGACCGCCGACTGCGCGGCCGGGCGTTGACTGGGCGCCACGCTTTCCCCAGCGGCCGGGGCGGCAGGTGACAGCGCCAGCGGCACCGTGTCGGGCGTAATCCCCTCGGGTGCCCCGGAAGGCGCCTTCACCGGGTTGTCGCGCGCCGCGCGGAGCAGCGGTCGCAGCAGGTTGCTTGGCAGGGCGAAGCCAAGCCCGCTATCTTGAACGTCGTTGGTGGCCAGCTTTGCCTGGACGACGCCGACGACCTCTCCGGTATCGGTGCGGAACAGCGGGGCGCCGCTGCTGCCGGGGTTCACCGGGGCATCGATTTGAATGTAGGTGATCGGTTCGTGGCGCACCAGGGTGGTGGCCGGCCGGATCGCGTTCACCGTTGCCTTTGCCGTGGAGGCATAGAGCGGAATGCCGTTGCGCAGCAGCTCGAGGGCCAGCGGGTAGGCGGTCAACGCCACGCTATCACCCTCGCGGAGGCGGTCGGAGTCGCCGAGTTCAACGTACTGGCGGAAACGCGCCGCCACCCGCAGCACCGCCAGGTCACGATCCTCATCCAGCGCGGCCACCGCGGCATAGTAGCTCTGGCCTTCGGCAAACGCCACCTGGATGGCCGATGCCCCCTGGACGACGTGGGCGTTGGTTGCCAGCAGGCCGTCCGGCCCAACGGCGAAGGCGGTGCCTTGTGCCCGGGCCCGCTCCGCGGTGATGTAGGCGACCACCAACGCCACGCACGGCTTCACCCGGGCCACCACCTCGGCGATCGGAGGCGTGGTGGGTGCCGGCGCGGCGGGCTCCGGGGCGGCCGGGGGCGCCAGCACGTAGCCTTCGCCCTCCTTGCGCACCTCCAGTTGGGTGAAGCGGCCCACCACCTCCAGAATCTTTTCCAGGGAGCCGTGCAGGTCGAGGTTGGGGATGATGGTGTCCGCGCGGGCCTCCACCCGGATCGGCACGCCTGCCTGCTGCGCGATGAGGCGGGCCACCTCCGAGAGGGGTTCCTTCGTTACCTTGAGGGTGATGGAGGTCTCGGCCGCGACCGCCACTGCCCCCGGCTTGTTGGGGGCGGGGGAGACCAGGAGTGCTGCTACCAGGCCAAGGGCCGCCCAGGGCTTCCGCATCATGATCGTCTCACTCGCCGTGCCGCGCGGCGTGGGGGTCGCGGCCGGGGGCCGCCGTCACCGCCCGGTCGTGCCTGGCCGCTGCCGGACCGCCATGCCACCAGGCTACCGCCATTATAGCATCGGCCGGAAACGAGCGTCAAGGCAGGCAGCGGCGGAGCGGCGGGTGGCGGAGGGGTCTCCGATCCCGATGCCATCGACCGGTCGGCGTCAGGAGACGCCTCCTACAGCGGCCGGCGGGACGCCGGCGCTCCGACCAGGCCCTGGCTGCTGAATGCCTACCGGGCAAGGGCGTGCCAACCTACGCCCGCGCTTGACATCCCTCGGGCCCGTGCTATAATGGGCCCAGCGTCGAGGGCGGCGGTCTGCCGGCGTGGGTGCTGGCAGCCGGTCCGCCTCCTGGCTCCGTTGGGACGACCCAGCGTGCGTGGTAATGCTGAAGGGGACGACCCCTTCTGGGTGGAGGATCAGGGTATGGCTTGGGTCATCCTCGTTCTGGCGGGGCTGCTCGAGACGGGGTGGGCGGTTGGCCTGAAGTACACCGCCGGCTTCACGCGCTTCTGGCCCTCGGTGGGCACCCTCGCCTGCATGGGCGGAAGCGTCTACCTCCTGGCGCTCGCCGTCCGGGAACTGCCCGTGGGCACTGCCCAGGGCCTTTTCATTTAGGGTGAGGGGGGTATAGAATAGGTAGGAGCCTCGCAAGCCGGTGCTATTCAGAGGAGGACGAGAATGGGCGGAGATGCAGAGTGGCC
>JAAZEB010000137.1 GCA_012512505.1 Armatimonadota bacterium
ATCCCCGCCGAGGTGCAGCGCCTGGTGCGGGAGGCGGATGCCCACTACCGCCGCGCCGAGGCTGCGCAGCGCCAGGGCGACTGGGATAACTACGGCACGGAAATGAAGAACCTCCGCCGCGCGTTGGCTGCCCTCCGGCGCGCGACCGGCGAGTGATCGGCCGGCGGTGAGGATAGGGCGGAGTGCCCCAGCGAACGGGCTCCTGTCGGGAAGCCGCGTCGCTGGGGCACTTGCTACCTCCCGGCGAGGGTCAGGCGGGGCGGCCGTGCGCCTGCCACAGGGCGCGCAGCGCCGCGGGAGCGTAGCCGATCACCGCCGCGCCGTCGGCCATCGTCACCGGCGTGCTGCGGAATCCCCCCTGCACCAACTCCTCCAGCGCCTCGGGATCGGCGCGCACGTCCCGCTTCACGAACGGGATCCCTTCGCGTGACAGCCACGCTGCCACCTGGTCGCAGTCCGGTCACCCGGGCTGGCTGTAGACGACGAGTCGCTCTACCATGATGAAGCCTCCTGTGCCGTGGCGGCGGCCGGTGCGTGGGCAACGGCCGGCCTATGGCGCCGGTTCGCGGTAGGCCGGGGAGATCCTGCCTGCGCCAACCACCCCTTGGCCCGAGGTGGGTGGGGTGTCCGACCCCGAAGACCCCTCCTACCTCGGTTTGGGGTGCCGCGCCCCTACCACCGCCCGGAGACCCACGAACGGCTCGTGGAGGGCGCGCCTCCTACGGGGGCCGGCGGGACGCCGGCGATCCGGCCTCTCGGCGTCGGAAACGCTTCCTACGGCGGCCGGCGGGATGCCGGCCCGAGGGCAACTGGCCACGTTTGGCCGGCGCCCGCGCCGGCTAATGGGTCTGCGAGGATGCGCCGGTTTGGTGTGGGAAGGGGGCAGTATGATCAGCCGTATCGGCAGGGGCGTCCTGATGGCGGTGGCGCTGGCGGTGTGGGCCGGGCCGGCGGGGGCCACGGTGTTCCGCACCGGCGGCAGTGTGACCATCGGCGCCGAAGAGGTGATCAACGACGACCTGATCGTGGCGGCGCAGAACGTGGTCGTGGAAGGCACGGTGCGCGGCGACCTGATGGCGGCGGCGAACGCGGTGCGTGTGCCCGGGCGGGTGGATGGCAGCGTGGTGGCGCTGGCACAGACGGTGAGCGTGCCGGGCAGCGTTGGGGGCAGCGTGCGCGCGGCGACGCAGAACGTCACCCTTTCGGGCCAAGTGGCCCGCAACACCGCCCTGGCCTCGCAGGTGGCCAGCATCGAGCCAACGGCGCGCGTGGGGCGTGACCTGCACGCCGCGGCGCAGACGGTGAACCTGGATGGCTCGGTGGGCGGGCAGGCGGCGCTGGCTGCCACCACGGCGCGGGTGGCCGGCCAGGTCGGCCGCAACCTCCGCTTTGAGGGCCGCAACCTCTCACTGGCCTCCAACTCTCGGGTTGGGGGCGACCTGGTGGTGCGAGCCAACACGCGGCCACAGATCGCCTCTGGCGCGGTGATCGCCGGGGAGGTGCAGCGGCTGCCGGTAGAGCAGGCCCGGCGGGGCCGCCCCAGGGGGGTGGGCATCGGGTTCGGGCTGACAGGCAACCTGCTGACGGCGATGGCGCTGTTCGTCGTCGGGGCGATTGGCCTGGCGCTGGCGCCGCGTTTCCTGCGCACCGCCGCCGGCATGCTGGGCGAGCGGCCAGGCTGGAGCGTGCTTTGGGGCTTCCTGCTGCTGATCGTGGTGCCGATCGCCGCCTTCCTGGTGAGCCTGACGGTGTTGGGAATCCCGTTGGGGTTGCTGGCCGGGGCGCTGTGGTTCTTCGCCGTCCTCTTCAGCGCGATCCCGGTGGCGCTGTTCCTGGGGCGGTGGCTCACCGCCTGGCTGCGTCGCGGCGAGCCGTTGAACCCGTATGCCAACCTGGCGATCGGGCTGTTCGTCCTGGCGGTCCTGGGGTCGATCCCGTTCCTGGGCGGGCTGGTGCGGTTTGCCGTAGTGCTCTTCGGGGTTGGGGTGATCGCCCTGGCGGCCTACCAGCAGATCGAACAGCGGCGGCGCGAGGCTGGCGGGGCCGCGCCCAGCACGGCGCCGGCCGGCGGCGCCCCCGAGCCGGCGTAACCATCCTGGCGGCGCCGGCCGGCCCAGCATCCCGGCCGGCGCCGTCGGGGCGAGGAGCAGAGCCGGCGCGCGTCAGGGGAAGAGATCGAGCGGGTCGCTGGTAACCTTACGCACGGTGCGGGCATCGAGGCGTTCCACGCCGGGGTGCCGGGCGACGTCGTCGCAGTAGTCGGCACGGCTCAGCTCCAGGAGGATCTCCATCGGCTTGAGTGGAGTGTAGGGGCGGGCCTGGCCGATGAGCGCCACGGCGCGGCGGGCCGCCTCGCGGATGCGTGCCCGCGCCTCCGACACCTCCACCAGTTCGGCGCGGTTGCGGCCGATGCCCCGTTTCACCACCGCCGTCTCCAGCGGGTGGAAGAACTGGCGCGCCTCCACGCAGGCCGCCTCGTCGCCGCTCACCATCAGCATCGGCACGCCCCAGTTGCCGGCCACCAGCGCCCACTGCGCCAGCTCTCCCACCCGCCGGCCGTTGATCGAGTAGTTGTGCCAGTGGATGGAAGACTGGGTGTGGTCGAGGAAGGCGTTCATCGTGCCGGCCATGGCGTGGGCGCCGATGAAGAAGGTGCCCTGGTAGCTCTCGTCCAGGGATGCCCACCACTTCCGGTTCGGTCGGGTATCGTTCTCGGCGCGGGGATCCAGCATCTCCAGGATGAAGTTGCCGCCGCCGCCGTGGCTATCGAGGACGGTGACGTGGTCGGCGCCGCCGGCAAAGGCGCCGTCGATGGCCGCGTTCAGGTCGTGCATCAGCAGCTCGCGGCACTCCTGGTAGCGGTCGCTCTCCCGCGGGACCATCTCGGCGGTGTCAATGCCGCTGATCCCCTCCAAATCGGTGTGGATGTAGATCTTGACCATGGCGTCTCCTTGCGCCGGCAGGCCGCTGCGCGCCTTGCGCGGGGGGCAGGCCGCCCGGCTTTCCTCCCCACGTTCGCTGCCGGCGCCGCGGCCCCTGCCGCGGCAGGGGATTGCCGACCGGCGTGTAACTTCACGGCAGCCCGTTTCCTCGGGGGCGCCGATGGCTTCCCACGAGGAGCGGCAGCGTGAGGGGAGAGCAAGAGCATGGCAGAACAGATCCGCGTCGGGGTGATCGGGGTGGGGATGATCGGCAAGATGCACCTCGCCAACTACGCCAAGATCCCCGGGGTGAAGGTGGTGGCAGTGGCCGACCTCAACGAGGCCGAGGCGCGGCGGGTCGCCGCCGCCAACGACATCGAGCAGGTGTTTCAGGACTACCGCGCCCTCCTGGAGTTGAAGGAGGTGGACGCGGTGGACGTTTGCCTGCACAACAACCTGCACGCCCCGGTGAGCATCGCGGCGCTGGAGGCAGGCAAGCACGTTTACTGCGAGAAGCCGATGGCCGGCTCCTATTACGACGCTCGGGCGATGCTGGCGGCGGCGCAGCGCACCGGCCAGAAGCTGCACATTCAGCTTGGCACCCTCTACTCGAAGGAGCACAAGACCGCCAAGCGCCTGATCGAGGAGGGCCACCTGGGCAAGCTCTACTATGCCCGGTCGTTCGGCTTCCGCCGACGCGGTCGCGTCTTCGTGGATGGCTACGGCACGCCGGCGTTCGTGAAAAAGGAGGTGGCTGCCGGAGGGGCTCTCTACGACATGGGCGTCTATCACATCGCGCAGGTGCTGGATCTGCTGGGCAACCCGGAGGTGCTGACGGTGACCGGCGCCACCCACCAGGAACTGCCGATGTACGAGCACCGCGCCCAGGAGTCGGGCTACGACGTGGAGGAGCTGGGCCTGGGCTTCGTGCGCCTCGCCGGTGGTATCACCCTGGACATCGAGGAGAGCTGGGCAATCCACCACGACGGCTCCGAGGCCAGCAAGGTGCTGGGGTCGAAGGGCGGGCTGAAGCTGAACCCGCTCACCTTCTTCTCCGCCGCCGGCGACGTGGAGTTCAGCGCCCAGGTGGATACCAGCGGCCCGGACTACCGCTGGCACCAGTGCTTTGAGAACTACGACGCCTACGACAGCTCGCAGCACCACTGGATCGCCGCGCTGCAGGGCCGGGTGCCGCTCCTCGACACGGCTGGGTTGGCCCTCAACGTGATGCTGATCAGCGAGGGGATCTATCGGTCGCAGGCCCTTGGGCGCGAGGTAACCGCCGCCGAGGTGCGCGATCACTCCCGGTCATCGGCGCTGCCGGTGTGAGCGACGCTCTCCGCCGCGCCAGCAGTGCCCGGCGCTCGCTCAGGGCGTGCTGGCGCGGGCGCGCTGATAGGCATCGAGGAGGATGGGGAAGACGCGCTCGCTGGTGAAGGCGGCCGCCTGTTCCGGGGCGGCCGCGCGCATCGCCTGCAAACGCTCCCGCTGACGCACCAGGGAAAGCGCGGCGGCGGCCAGTGCCTGGGGCGTGGGGTCGGTCAGCACGCCGGTTCGGCCGTCGGCCACCGCCAGGGTGATGCCGCCGCCGCGGTAGGCGACGATCGGCAGCCCGGCCGCCTGCGCCTCAATCGCGACGAGCCCCTGCGCCTCGTGGGGGTTGGCGATCACGAATAGATCCGCCTGGGCGAAGTAGGCCCACAGGTCGTGGTGGGGCACCCAGCCGGCGAACAGCACCGACTCCTGCAGCCGCAGCGCCTCGGCGCGGGCCACGTAGCGGGGTAGGTAAGGCCCCCCGCCGACCAGGAGCAGGCGCAGGCGCGGCTCTTGCTGCCGCAGGAGGGCGGCCATGTCGATCAGCGCGCTGATCCCCTTGTCTGGGTCCAGCCGGCCGGCGTAGAGGAGCACGGGGCTTTCGGCGGGGATGGCGTGGCGCTTGCGGATGTCGAGGGCCGGGATCTGCGGGGGCACGTCGACGGCACATGGCACCACCAGCGGTTCGGCGATGCCGCGGCGGCGCAGCAGGTGCTCCATGTAGGGGCTCACGGTGGCGACGAGGGCTGCCCGGCGCGAGACGGCGCGGGCCTTGCGCTCGACCAGGCGCCGGAGGGTGGCGTTGATCGCGCGCCGGCCCGGCCGGCCGAGTTGGACCGGCAGCCACTCCGTCAGGTCGCCCTCGCCGATCGGGTAGTGGGCGTGCAGCAGCACCGGAAGCGCGCAGCGGCGGCCGAGGGTGAGGGCCAGGGGGCCAGCCACGACTAGGTCTTGGGCGTGGATGATGGCGCGCTGACCGCGCAAATCGGTCACCAGGCGCTCCCAGGCCCGGCCGCGGGCCAGCGCGGTGTGGATTCCTGACGCGAGGGGAGCAGGCCGGGAGGGCAAGCGCACGACCTCCAGCCCTTCGGGGTAGCTAGGGAGGGGATAGTAGTCGAGAGGGGGATACTCCGGCGCCACGATGCTCACCCGCACCCCCCGCGACAGAAGCTGCCGCGCCCAGGCATGCATCGCCATCGCGACGCCCGTCACCCGGGGAAGGTACGTGGCGCAGACAAAGACGACCCTCTCGGGCAGAACCGGCTCACTCACAGCCGGAGTATAGCACCGGCGCTTGCCGCCTGTCAACTAATTGCTCTTCTGATGTTCGTGTGTTATAATAGGATGCCCATCCCACAGTCGGGGGTGAGTGTCGCACGCATACCCCGCGGGCCAATAGGCGTCTCTACCCCCGTGCTGTAGCACCACGGCAGAGGAGGACCATGATGAGACGCAGGCGTGGTTTCACCTTGATCGAGCTGCTGGTTGTCATCGCGATTATCGCGATCCTGGCGGCGATCCTCTTCCCGGTGTTTGCGCGCGCTCGGGAGAACGCCCGGAAGGCAGCGTGCCAAAGCAACCTCAAGCAGTTGGGCGCGGCGGCCATGATGTACTTCCAGGACTACGATGAGCGGCTGATCTCGTGGCGGGTACCCGTTCGACCCGACTACGGCTGTTCCGAGAACAGCTTCATCTGGTTTCACCATGCCTTCCAGCCCTACATGAAGAGCTGGGATGCTTGCATCTGCCCCAGCACACGTTTGGTCAGAGGCGCGGGGTGTACGTATATCCCTCCCAGCGTGCGCAGCTATGGCACGAGTTACGGCTACGCCTGCGAGCCAATGGGCTGTAACGAAGCCTGCCGGCTGAAGACGCTCAGCGAGATCAAGCAACCCGCGGCGCTCTTCATGATCGCGGATTCCGGCGACGGCGCCTGCCTGCGACCTTTCGCGGGTCCTCCAGGGATCCCGCCGGCAGAGATCGGCCAGGAGGGCGGTGGCTGCGGCACCTATTACTTTGAGCCGCACAGCGGGGGCGTGAACGTGGCGTTCTTCGACGGGCACGTGAAGTGGGTGAGCAGCCGAAAGTTCTGGGCTCCCAACCAGGCGGTGTTCAAGAGCTATCTGCCCTGGAGCAACGCAGAGGTCACCTACCCCGGCTTCTGATCCGCCTGTCTCCGCGGGGGAGATCCACAGCCGGCAGGCGGCGTGCCGGTTGCTTCGTCCCTACGCACCCGGGAGCAGGTGCGCAGGCGCCAAGATGGACAGGCGGTCTAGGCGAAGCGTGCAGGCGCCAAGGTGAGCAGGCGGTCTAGGCGAAGCGCGCAGGTGCCAAGATGGGCAGGCGGTCTGGGCGAAGCAACCGGCAGCCGTGCCGGCGTGCAGACGACACAGTTGGGCACGCCGGTTGCTTCGCCCCTACGAACCCTGACACCTATCACCTATCACCTGACACCTGACACCTATCACCTGACACCCGTCAGCAGGGCGCTACGGCGCTGCTCCGGGCGCAGTGGGAGCTGCCTGCCAGGTGGCCACCTTCAGGCTGCCGCGACCGTCCTTCTTGGCTGCCCACATCTGCTGCTCCGCCAGGCGAACGGCCTCCTCGGCGGAAGCGGGGGGCGTGGCGAATGCCATCACTCCGATGGTGAGCGTCACCGACCACCCGTCGTGCTCGAAGATGCCGGCCAGCGTTGTCAAAAGCCGGCGGACAGCCGCCTCCGCACCCTCGGCGTCGGTCTCGGATAGGAGCAGGGCGAACTCGTCGCCACCCAGCCTTGCCACGGCGTCACTCTGACGGATGCCGCGCCCCAGCGTTCGTCCCAGCAGCCCCAGCAGGGTATCCCCCGCCAGCCGCCCCACGCGGTCATTCACCCCCTGCAGTTGGTCCACGTCGATGTGGGCGATGGCGAAGGGGCGCCCGTGCCGCCGCGCCCGGCCAATCTCACTCTCCACCATCCGCAGGAAGTAGCGCGTGTTGCCGACGCCGCTGACCGGGTCGGTCCACGAATGAGCGTACTCCTGGGCTACCGCGTCGCGCCAACGGGCAAACAAATAGTTGATGACCAGCAGCAGCACCAGTACGGTGAGGCTGTTCCAGGCATGAAACAGCATTGCCGGCGGCGGAGCGGCCCCGCCCGTCTGGCCGAGCGACCATGCCGTGGCGCCTGCCACTGCCACCAGGGCGCCCGCGCGTCGGCCGGCCCGGTCGGCCACGATCAAGAGCGAGCCCAGGTAGAGCAGCAGAAATGAGAACCGCGCGTCGACTGCGTAGTCGAACGCTCCCAGAACGACGACCGCCAGCAGGCCGGCCACCGTCCACAGGGCAGCGGGCGTGCCGTCGCGCCCCTTGCTATCGCGCTCCATGAAGAGCCTCCGTTCGGCTGCGGCGTGGAATTGCGTGGTCGACCCTGGCCTGCCGCCGTGGCCGCCGCCAGCGACCGCATCCAGGCAGGCTTTCTCTTCGCGCGCTGACTCTCCTGCCGCCGGGCAGCGCGCCAGACCGTGCCAACCCCGCGTTTCCGCCGGATCGCGGTCGGGTACATCATCCTCGGCATCATGCCACGGGTACCAGCACGAGGAGGAGGGTTCATGTTAACGCTTGCAGGATGGGCATCGGTCGCGCTCATTGTGATCGCGGTGGTGAACCTGCTGCTGTTGGGCGGATTGGTCTACCTGGTGTTTGCCGTTCGCGACCAGATCCGCAAGCTGCGGCAGCAGGTACAGCCCGTGCTCAACGAGGCGCGCTCCACGGTCGCGATGGTCCGGCAGGAGACGGCACCGGTGCTGGACGAGGCGCGCTCCACGCTGCACAAGGTGCAGCAAACCGCCAACCAGATCACCGACCGCGTGGATGCCGTGGCGGCGCGCGCCGAGCAGCTTGCCACCGACGTTACTCAGCGGGCCGACTACCTCACCTCCACCATCTGCAACCGGACGGATGAGGTGACCAAGGAGTTCACGCGGCGCATCGAGCAGATCTCGGCCGATGTGACCCGCCACTCCGAACAGGTGACTGCCCAGTTGACCGACCGCGTCGATCACATCTCCACCGGGGCCACCGAACGGTTCGACCGGATCGCCGACGACCTGAGCCGCACGGTGCAACACATGCTCGACCTGGGCGACCACCTGGTCGAGCGCGTTGCGGCCCGGGTGGATACCACGACGGCGGTGGTCGAGGAGGCGGTAACGAAGCCCCTGGTGAGTCTGGCAGGGGTACGCGCGGGGGTCAGCAAGGGGCTGGAGATCTGGCGTGACTTGAGCAAGCGCGCTCAAGGTGATGGCAAGAAGGAAGCCGAGCGGGAAGCCGAAGCCCGGCGAATGATCGAGGAAGCGCCGATCCCGGTGCAGACGGAGACGGTGGAAGGCTGAGCCGGGGCGCCGCGCGGGCAGGCTAGCGCGCCGGCCAGGGCAGGGGCAGCATCCTCCAGAGCGCCCGGGTGGCACCCGTCACCCGGGCGTTTGTTTTGCCCGGGCAGGTTCGGCAAGCCGATGTTTGGCTGCCAACCAGGATGGGTATAAGCCCTCAACGATTGTGTGCCCAACTGCCGGGGGTTCCCGGCGCGCGCCATTGAGCGGCCTGGCCGCCTGGAGCACCACGATGCCAGCACCTGCGAAGCTGAGACTCTTGGAGGTGCAGAGTTCCCCCACCGGGGAACGCGCATGGGTGGATGTCCTGCCGGCACGTCGTCGCCTGGCTCACTGTCGCGTCCTCCTGGTCGCGGCGGCCGCACTCTGTTTGGTTTTGGCGGCACTGGTGGCGCGGGCCCGCCCAGTGGAGCGGTTCACTACCCTGGTGCGCGTCACGGTGGCGCCGGGAGACACGCTGTGGGCGCTGGCCCGGCGCTACGGCGGCCCCGACTGCTACCTGCCCAAGGCGGTCTACCAGATCCGCCAGGCCAACCGGCTGCCAGACTCCCGCCTGGTTCCCGGGCAGGTGTTGTGGATTCCGGTGGAGCGCACCCGCCGCCGCCCGCCGGCCGGTGGCGTGCTGTTGGCCCGCTCCCGGCAGCCCCAATAGCCCTGGGCGGGTGGCCGATAGAGTGGCTCTGCAGGACCACCCTGACCCACTGGACAAGCCGGCTCTGGAGCGTCCTTCCAGGGCGCTTGTCTCTTACGTCAGGGGCGTTGTTGACGACGCCCCGTGACGGTGCCTTGATACACGGGCGCCCAGCGACCGGCGGTCGCGCTCCCTGAGGTGTCATCATGGCGCCGGATCGGCCGCCTGCCGGCCGCGTCGGTGGTGGGTTTGCCGCGCACCCGCCCCTGTCACACCTGGCCATCCTTGTCACTACCCCTCCGTTTCAGGTATAATGGTGCCGGAGCCAGGGAACCAGCATCCGTGGAACAGCAGCCTGGAACCGGTGGGAGCCGGCGGAGGCTCTGGCCTGACGGATGAGGCAGGCCAAGAGCGGCCGGGCACGGCGCGCCGGCCATCCCGACATGCCCATGGCTGCACGCAGCATCCGGGCAGGCGATCGGCAGGCGGACGCTCCAGGCGTCTCGCGCTACCATCGCTGAGGGGTTAAGGTTACCGTATGCGCAGAATCCGAAGCAGAAAGCTTCGCACCGCCCTGAACCTGATCAAGATCGCCATCCTCCTCGTCATCGCCGGGGCGCTCGGCATCCTGGCGGCGACGTTCTACACCATCTCCAAGGTGCTTCCTTCACCCGGCGAACTGGAAGTCTACGTCCCGGCGGAGGCCACGCGCATCTTCTCTTCCGAGGGGAAGCTGCTCGCGACCGTCTACGAGGAGAACCGACAGTCGATCCCGATCACGCAGATGCCCAAGTATCTGCAAGACGCCACCGTGGCGATTGAGGACTCGCGCTTCTACACCCATTCGGGGGTGGACCCAAAAGGCATTCTCCGCGCCGTCTACGAGAACCTGCGCCGCGGCAGCTTCATGCAGGGGGGTAGCACGCTCACCCAGCAGTTGGCGCGCAACATCTACCTGTCGCAGCGCAAGACGGTGTCGCGCAAGCTGCAGGAGATGCTGCTGGCCCGGGAGATCGAGCGCCGGCTCTCCAAGGAAGAGATCCTCGAACGCTACCTGAACCTGGTCTACTACGGGAGCGGCGCCTACGGCGTGAAGGCGGCCGCACGCACCTACTTTGGCAAGCAGCCCGCGGAGCTTACGCTGGCCGAATGCGCCCTGCTGGCCGGGCTGCCGAAGAAGCCGTCCGGCTGGTCGCCCTACGACAACAAGAAGGCGGCCATCGGGCGCCGCAATGTGGTGCTGGCGCGCATGGCGGAGCTGGGCTACATCACGCGCGCCCAGGCCGAGGAGGCCAGCCGCGAGGAGGTACGCCTGGTCGGCCTCCAGTACGGGCGGGCCCGGGTGAAGCGCGCCCCGCACTTCGTGGGCTACGTCGTCAAGCAGCTCGTGGAGAAGTGGGGCCCCGACGAGGTCTACCGCGGCGGCTTGCGGGTGGTGACCACGCTGAACCTGGAGATGCAGGCGGCGGCGGAGCGCGCCTTGCGCCGGCAGGTGGACCTGGCCCGCCGCCAGGGCAAGCGCGTCGGCCAGGGCGCGATGGTGGCCATCGACCCGCGTACCGGCCACATCAAGGTGATGGTGGGCAGCCTGGATTACTACGACAAGAAGAACGACGGCATGTGGAACAACGTCGTCCAGGCAAAGCGGCAGCCCGGCTCGGCGTTCAAGCCGTTCGTTTACACCGCGGCGATCGACAACGGCTATAGCCCCAACTACATCTTGATGGACACGCCGGTCTCCTTCCCTGACGGCAACAAGGTGTGGTCGCCGGGCAACTACGACAACCGGTTCCGCGGTCCGGTGACGATGCGGCGGGCGGTAGAGATGTCGATCAACGTGCCGGCGATCCGCATGGCGCAGCAGGTCGGCATCGATAAGGTGATCGCCTACGCGCAGCGCATGGGCATCAAGAGCCAGCTCAAGCGGAACTTGTCGCTGGCCATTGGCACCTCGGAGGTATCGCCCCTGGAGCTGGCGGCCGCCTACGGGCCGTTCGCCACCGGCGGTATCCGCGCCGAACCGATGGCGATTGTTAAGGTGATCGGCCGCGATGATAAGGTGCTGGAAGACAACCGGCCGCAGTTGGCGCGGGTGATCCCCTACGAAACGGCCACGACGATGGCCGACATCCTGCGCGGCGTCGTCACTCGCGGCACCGCCCGGCGGGCAGCGGTGATCGAGGGAGCACACGGGAAAACCGGCACCACCCAGAACCTGCGCGACGCGTGGTTCATTGGCTTCACCCGAGACCTGGTGGCCGCCGTTTGGGTTGGCAACAACGACTACTCGCCGATGGGCAGCGCCGTCTTCGGCGGCACGGTGTGCGCGCCGGCCTGGGTGGAGATGATGCAGACGGCAGTGGCGGTGATCGCCCGCGCCCGCAAAGGCCGCGGCAACGTGGAGGTCGCCCGCCAGGAGCCCGAGCGCCCCAGTCGGCCGCGGGAGGATCGCCGCCAGATCCGCGACGCGATCCGGCAGGGCACGGTCTTCCGTGAGATCTGCCTGCAAAGCGAGATGCTGGCCACGCCAGCCTGCCCGCAGCGAGCGAAGGCGGGCTTCCCGCGCGGCTCGGAGCCAACCGAGTACTGCGTGATCCACGCCTCTACCACTCGGCCGGTGGGCGCCCTGGAGTCGCCGCAAAATGGCACCGGATCTGCCGAGACGCCCCCGGGCGCGCTCGACTCGGGCGCCGACCGCAGTGATTCTGGGGAGGGAGCCGCCGCGTCCGGGCAAGCCAGCGCGCGCGTGGAGGAAGTGACCATCTGCACCAAGTCGCAGCGGCGGGCGACGGAGTATTGCCCGGAGGTCGTGATCAAGAAACTGCCGGAAAGTCAGATCCCGGGTGCCTGCACCCTGCACACGGCTACCTCTTGGGAAGATGGCGCAGCACAATAGGGAAGCGGTTCCAAGCCCCTACTCGGCCAAGGAACGCGACGTTGCCGAGGCGCACCAACGCCTGCGCCGCCTCACCGGTCTGGTGGCCGGGCTGTTCATGGTGCTGCTGGTGCGCTTCTGGTACCTCCAGATCGCCCAGGGCGAGTATTACCGCCTGAAGGCCGAGGAGAACCGCACCGCCGACATCGAGCTGCCGGCGCCGCGGGGCCTGATCCGCGACCGGAACGGCGTCATCCTCGCGACCACCCGGCCGGCCTTCTCCGTCAGCGTTCTCCCGGCCGAGGTGGTAGACCTCGACGCCCTGCTCAAGCGGCTCTCCGAGTTGCTGCAGATCCCGCAGGCGGAGCTGGCGGAGACCTACGAGAAGAACCGCATCGGCCGCTTCAAGCCGGTGCCGCTGGCGCGCGATGTGTCCCGGGAGGTGATCACCGCCGTGGCCGAGGAGCAGGCCTACCTGCCGGGCGTGCTGATCGAGGATGACCCGGTGCGCTACTACCGGCGCGGCGCCTTTGCCACCCACCTGATCGGCTACGTGCGCGAGATCAACGCCGAGGAGCTGCAGCGCCTGCGCGCCGATGGCTATCGGCCGGGCGACATCATCGGCAAGATGGGCGTGGAGAAGCTGGCGGATCGCTACCTCCGCGGCCGCGTGGGCAAGCAGAGCGTGCAGCGTGACGCGCACGGCAACCTGCTGCGGATCCTTGGCACGGTGCCGCCGGCCCCCGGCAACACCGTGAACCTGACGCTCGACGCGCGCGTGCAGCAGGCCGCGGAAAACGGGCTTCGCGGCCGGGTCGGTGCCGCGGTGGCCATCGACCCCCGCAACGGCGATGTGCTGGCCTTGGCCAGCTCCCCCACGTTTGACCCCACGCTGTTCACCCGGCGGGTTCCCCCGGCGCTCTACCAGAAGGTGTTTGGGCCGAACACGCACAGCCCGATGCAGAACCGGGCGGTTGCCAGTGCCCAGCCACCCGGCTCGACGTTCAAGATCGTGACCGCCACCGCCCTGCTCCAACAGGGGGTGATCACCCCCCGCTCGACCGCGCACTGCCCCGGGGCGCTGCGCATCGGCAACATGAGCAAGCGCTGCTGGAGCCGGCACGGCACGGTGAATGTCTACGGGGCGCTGGCCGGGTCGTGCGACGTCTTCTTCTACCACTACGCGCTGGCGCTCTCGGCTCGCAACCCGGACCCGATCTCCACCTGGGCCGAGCGGTTCGGGTTGGGCCAGCGCACCGGGATCCAGATCCTGCCCGAGGCGCCGGGCAACCTCCCCTGGCGCCGCAACTACCGGCACTGGTATCCCGGCGACACGGCGAACACGGCGATCGGCCAAGGCTACATCACTGCCACGCCGCTGCAGGTGGCGCAAATGACCAGCGTCATCGCCAACGGCGGCACCCTCTACCAGCCGCGCGTGGTCCGCAACGTGACCGACGTGCGGGGGCGCGTCATCCAGGAGTTTCCGGTGCAGGGCAAGCGCCTCCAGGGGCCGGATGCCATTCGCCCGGAGGTGCTGAAGATCGTCCGCGACGGCCTGCGCCAGGTAGTTACCTCCGGCACCGGCCGCGTGGCGGCCCTGGACGGGATCGCCGTGGCGGGCAAGACCGGCTCGGCGGAGCACCACCGGGCGAAGAAGGCGCACGCGTGGTTCACCTGCTACGCGCCGTTCGAGCAGCCGACGATCGCCATCGCCGTGCTGGTGGAGGAGGGCTGGCACGGTGCCACGGTGGCGGCGCCGGTGGCCAAGGCGATGATGGAGGCCTACTTCGGTCTCGACAAGCCGCAGCCCAAGGATGCTCCCGCCGCCGGGCGGTCACCCAGCCGCGCGCGCCGCCAGCCCACTCCGCGCAGCCCTGCGCCGGCCAACGCCTCCAGCCAACCGCGGCCCACCGCCCCAACGGCCCCGGCCAACGCTCCCCAGCCACCGCCAGCACCCACCGAAGCGCCCCCGGCGGCGGCCCCGACCCCTGCCGACACCCCGCCGCCCGGCCAGCCGACCGGCGACTGAGGGGCGCCACGTCAGCCCTCCACCGACGCCCGACCCCCGACGGGCCCCCGCCGGACACGACACGGTTGGGATCTGCCACCTTGGGCAAAACTCCTTGCCGGGCGCACGCCATCGCGCGGGGGTGCCCGCATGCAGTTCAGGGGGAAGCATGGGATCAGAGGTGGAACAGGACGCGGCAGCGCCGCCGGACGGGCGCGCGGGAGACCCCGTGACCGAACCGCTCTGGAGGCAGTTCGTCGAACACACGCCGGCAGCCGTCGCCATGTTCGACCGGGAGATGCGCTACCTGCTGTACAGCCGCCGCTGGCTGGAGGATTACGGCCTCGGAGACCGTGACATCACCGGCCTCTCCCACTACGAAGTGTTCCCGGAGATCCCTGAACGGTGGAAGGAGCTGCATCGCCGCGCCCTGGCAGGCGAGGTAGTCCGCTGCGATGAAGACCCCTTCCCCCGGGCCGACGGCCGGCTCGACTGGGTGCGCTGGGAACTGCAGCCCTGGCGCCATCCGGACGGGTCCATCGGCGGCATCATCATGTTCACCGAGGTCATCACCGCCAGAAAGCGCATGGAAGACGAGGTCCGCCGCAGCCGGGAGCAGTATGCGGAACTGTTCAAGGCGAACCCTCATCCGATGTGGGTCTACGACCTCGAGACGCTTCGCTTCCTGGACGTGAACGAGGCTGCCTGCCAGAATTACGAATACTCGCGTGACGAGTTCCTCGCCATGATGATCACAGACATCCTCCCGCGCGAGGATGTGGAGCATCTTCTGCGGCGCATCGAGAAAGGACGCGCGGTCACCGGCCTGGATCGGTCGGGAGTATGGCGGCACTGCAAGAAGGACGGCTCGCAGATCCTGGTGGAGATCACTTCCCATCGAATGACGTTCGACAACCGGCCGGCAAAGCTGGTGCTTGCTCACGACGTGACGGAGCTGAAGCGTGCCGAGGACGCCCTGCGCTACATCGCCAGGGCAAGCCATGTGCTCGCCTCGTCGCTCGACCCCGCGACCACGCTGGACAACCTTGCCCACCTGGGAGTGCCGACACTGGGCGACTGGTGCATGATCTACGCGGTGGAGGAGGGCGACGTCCTCCGCCGGGCCGCCGTCGCCTATGCCGACCCGGCGAATGCCGATCTGGCGCGCCGCCTGATGTCTTTCCCCGCTCCCCAGCTCGAACGGTTCGCGCCGCTGCTGGAGTGTCTGCGCACCGCCAGGCCTCAGCTCTTCGACCGGGTGCCTGACCAGGTGCTGCAGGCCCTGGCCACCTCCCCGGAGCACCTGGCAACCATCCGACAGCTTCGGCCGACCTCGGCCGTCACGGTGCCCATCTACGTGCGTGGCCGGCTGGCCGGCATCGCCAACTTCTTCACGGTTTCCGAGCGCCGCTACACGGAGGCCGAGGTTGCCCTGGCAGACGACCTGGGCCGCCGTGCCGGCCAGGCGATGGAGAACGCGCGCCTCTACACCGAGGCCCAGCAGGCGAATGCGGCCAAGGACCAGTTCATCGCCATGCTCTCCCACGAGCTGAGGAACCCCCTGGCCCCGATACTGGCCGGTATCGAGATACTGAGGCGCACAGTGCCGGATGTCCAGCCTGCTCAGCGCACGCTTGAGGTCATCGACCGCAACGTGAAGCTGCAGGCACGCCTCATCGATGACCTCCTTGATCTGTCGCGGATCGCGCGCGGACAGCTCGACATCAAGCCGCTGCCGGTGATGATCGACCCCATCGTGGACGCCGCGCTTCAGGCGCAGGCCCGGGAGATCCGGAACGCCAACCTCGTGCTCACCGTCAGCGTTGCCAGAGGGCTGCGGGTGATGGGCGATCCGGACCGCCTGCAGCAGGTTGTGAAGAACCTGCTCGCCAACGCGGCGAAGTTTACTCCCGCCGGCGGGAATGTCTGGGTGACGCTGCGGCAGGAGAACGGCTCGGCACGCCTTACGGTGGAGGACAACGGCATCGGGATCCCGCCCGAGTCGCTATCGGCAGTGTTCCAGATGTTCCAGCAAGGCGAAGTGGCCGGCCGCAGGGCCCCCGGCCTTGGCATCGGGCTCGCCCTGGCAAAGCAAATCGTCGAACTTCACCATGGCCGCATTTGGGCCGAGAGCAAAGGCCCGGGCAAAGGCAGCCGCTTCATCGTCGAACTGCCCCTCCTCCCTGACATCCCCGATGAGCACCCGGATGATGGCTCACGGCCAGGGGAAGGCGGGCGCGGGAGCATCGCTGACGGTGGCGACGAGCGTCCAGAAGACGGCGGCGAGGAACTCGCCGAAGACAAGCCCGAGGAAGAAGGGGCGCGCGCGCTGATAAGCCCGCATCCCCCCGTAGCGTGAGGTGCCGGCCTTGCACAACCCCGCCAGGAAGATCGGGCACCAGAACACCAGGATCGTCCAGGTGGATTGCAGCGCGTAGCCTAGCGGATGGAGCGGGAACCAGTAGAAGCGTACCCGCATCCATCCCAGGAACGCCGTCACCGCCATCCCCAGCCCCACCCAGGCGAGGTAGACCAGCTTGGTGGGCACGGGGCCTTGCATCGCGGCCTGGTTCTCAGTGACAAACTGGAGGTTGTGCGAGCGGTAAATGTAGGGGTAGAGGTTCAACCCGCCCTTGCTGTAGGGCAGCCAGAGGTGCAGCACCCCGGCGAACACCATGGCCGCCACCACCGCCAGGCCAAAGACGAGCAGCAACCGGCGCCGCACCAGGCCCACCCCGTCTGCCACTCGCTGCCCATCCAGGAACCCGGTCAACAGCAGGCCGCGCAGGTCGCGGGTCCACATGCCGTCCATGAAGGCGAGCACGGTGAGGTTGGCCCCGCCGAGGGTGTTGCGGGCAATGCCGGCGCCCACCAGGTCGATCGGGGTGAAGGTGCCCTCGGTCATCAACAGGCCGCCCTCGCTGGTGCTGCGGGCCATGATGATCGCCTGCACGAAGAGGAAAACGATGAACTCGAAGGCGGCCAGCCACAGCGACATCCCCGCGGTCACCGTCCAGGCGATAATCACCAGGAAGGAGAGCGCCAGCCCCCAGACGGCGGCGCGGTAAGACATGATCTCGCCCTGATCGTAGACGCCGCGGCCGGCGCGGGCCGCCTGCCACACCCGCTTCAGGTGGGGCCGGCTGACCAGGATCAGGTAGACGGCCAGGGCAAACCAGGCGCCAGTGGCCTGCGCGCCGACGGGCAGGTGGACGCCGCAGTGGGGCGCGCTCTCCGGCTCCAGGCCGAGCTGGACGAAGGTGACCTCCTGCACCTTGCCCAGGATGAAGAAGAACCACAGGCTGAAGAGGAGGTCGGTTGGCAGCAGGTAGAAGAAGCCGACCGCCGCTGGCGAGAGGAACGCCATGAAGAAGCTGACGGCGCTCCAGGGTCGCTCGCGCAGGAACTCGTGCATGTTGAACTGCAGCCTCAGCGACGGGATGGTGGGAAACATGTTGTGCAGCCCGTTCACCGCGAAGATGGCGAGCGGGAGCACGAAGCCGATCCAGAAGACGCGGTTGCGGAAGAAGGAGGAGCCCTCGCCGGTGCGGATCAGCTCCAGGGGAAGCTGCGCGAGCGGGAACGAGAGCTTTTCGTTTTCGACCCACTGCTTGCGCAGGATGGTGGCGATGCACAGGTAGGCAAAGAAGACCGCCAGGATGTTGATCGACCAGGCGAGCATCGGCACCAGCCACTGCACCCACGGCAGCGACTCCCAGGAGCGCAGCCCCTCGAAGAAGCGCACTGCCAGCCACTGCTTCTCGCCGCCGGCTGGATCCCACGGCACCAACCACTTCTTGATGAAGGGGAAGTAGAGCTGCGCCCACTTGTTCGTTTCGTCGGCAAAGTAGTTCTGGCCAACGAGGGTGGGGATCAGCTTCTCCATCAGGCCGCGGGAAGAGATCATGGCGGCGACCACCATCATGATATGGATCACCGCCAGATCGTGCGCCGAGAGCGCCCACCGGTTGGCCCAGCGGGCCACCGCGCGGTTGACCAGCGCCAGGACGAAGAGCAGCGCCAGCACCACCGGGGGAAGCTGCAAGAACCCAATCATGATCTGGCCGGTCACGAGCTCGGCCCAGGTCACGATGAAAACAACGACGGCGACGGCCACCAGGCCCAGGATGATCCCACGCGCGGATAGTTTCACGCTGAGCTGTGTCCCTCCGGGAGTTGTTCGAGTGGTGCGTCCGGCAAGTCACCGCGAACAGGGGCCAACTTGCCGGCGACACCGGTTGGTTACCGCATTATACGGATCCGGCGGCTGGGGGTCAAGCCTTCTGTTGGGGGAGCAGCAGCGCCACCAGTGCCGCCAGAACACAGAGGAGGGCGGCGGCGGCAAAGACGGGCGGACAGCCCCAGCGATCGCCGGCGGCGCCGGCCAGCGGTGGTCCAATGATGCGCAGTCCGGCGGTGACCAGGGCGATCCCCGCGTAGACGCGCGCGGGGTCTGGCTCGCGTGCGCACTCCAGGCCCAGGTTCACCGCCGCCACGCCCCAGGTAGGGTTGGTCACCGAGGCGACGAAGTAGGCCGCCATCAACGCGAAGGGCGAGGCAACGCCGAGGCTGCCAACCAAACCGACGGCGTAAAGCAGCAGGCCGGCTATGAAGGCGCGGCGGTGGCCAAAGCGGTCGCCGGCATAGCCCATGGCGAGGGCGAAGACCAGGCTGGAGGCCATCGCCACGGCGCTGAGGTGGCCGAGGAGCGCGTCGCCAGCCCCGAGGCGCCGCTTGATCTCCAGCGCAATGAAGGCATAGGGCGCCTGCGCCGCCACCAGGAGGCAAGCAGCTATCAGGAAGAGCAGGAAGCCTCGCCGCCGGGCGGCCAGGCGGACCACGTCCAGCAGACAGTCGAAGATCCCCGGCCGCTTGTCTTTGGCGGGCGCGGGGTGGTCGCGGAAGCGGCCAAACCACAGCGTGGAGAGCAGGAGCAGGATCGCGCCAACGCCGACGCTCAAGCCGAAGTTGCGCGGGGCCGGGATCGCCCGCAGTACCGGGCCGGCGAAGAGCCCGCCCAGCAGCCCACCCACGGCGAACCACACCAGGCGCAGGCCGAAGAACCAGCCCCGCTCTTTGTCCGGGATGCTTTCGACCACCATCGCCACGTAGTGGGGATCGCCCGTGCCGACGACCAGAACGTAGGCGGTGTAGCAGGTGAAGAAGCAGGCGAGGCGCAAGGCAACGGCGTCTGTCGGCAGCCAGAAGGCCGAGGCGGCGAGCGCCAGGTAGAGGCCGATGCCGATCCGGTAAGTGGCCATCGTCTTGCGGAACCGGTGGGGCCCTGGGCGGATGAAGAGGAGGGAGAACGGCCCGGCAAGCGCGATGCCCCCGGAGAAGACCGCCGGCACCAGGCCGATGAGCGCCCCCGGCGCCCCGAGCGCCTTCAGGTAGCCGGGCAGCGTCGTCGCGGAGTGCAGGAATGGCTGCCCCACGCCCCAGAGGAACTCGTAGCCGAGGATGGCGATCCGGTTGCGCCGGAGGGTTGCCGCCGTCAGGGCCACGGCCGCCAGGCTTCCCGGTGGCGTTTGAGACGCGCGCGCCATAGCCGTGCCCACCGCAAGCGGGCCGGCACTGCCGGCAGAAGCGGCCCGCGCCACGCGAAGCCGCCCACCCTGACGGATGCAACCATCATGCCTTCACTCCTACCGTGCCGCTGCGCCGGCACCTGCCCCCTCCAGATTGGCGGTCGCCGGACCATCTCCTTGCGAGCAGGCAGCGGTGTCCTCCACCGGGCGAATCCGCTAACCTCGGGCTGCAGGCGCCCGCGCGGAGCGAGCAGGACCGGCGCTAGGCCAAACAGGCCGAGGCACCGGAAGGAGCCAGCACGATGGCCGGAACGTACTCCTTGACACTAGTGTCCGCGGCCTGCTATGATCGGACCGGTAGCAGCTTGGCGCGGGCCGATAGCTCAACGGCAGAGCAGGGGACTCA
>JAAZEB010000138.1 GCA_012512505.1 Armatimonadota bacterium
ATCGAGAGCAACGGCACGATGCTGCTCGGCACCGAGATCGGCGCCGCGCTGCCCACCTTCCTCGGCTATCCCCTGGATGCTTTTGGGCTCAACTGCGCGACCGGGCCAGACCGGATGGCGGAGCACATCCGCTACCTAGCGCAGAACTCGCCGCTGCCGATCTCCTGCATCCCGAACGCCGGCCTGCCCGAGAACGTGGGCGGGCGCACGGTGTACCCTCTCTCGCCGGCGGAGCTGGCCGCCTGGCTAAAGCGCTTTGTCACCGAGGAAGGCGTGCGCATCGTCGGCGGCTGCTGCGGCACCACGCCGGAGCACCTGCGGGCGGTCGTGGAGGCCCTCCAGGGTGCCGCTGCCTCCGTTCGCCCGTTCACGCGCTCGCCGGTTGACCCGCCGCCCGCCGTTGCCAGCCTCTACACCAGCGTGCCGCTGCGGCAGGAGCCGGCGCCGCTGCTGGTGGGCGAGCGCACCAACGTGATCGGCTCGCGCCGCTTCAAGGAGCTGCTGGAGCAAGACGACTGGGACGGCATGGTGGCCCTGGCGCGCGACCAGGTGCGCCAGGGGGGCGCTCACGCCACCGACGTGTGCGTGGCCTACGTCGGCCGTGATGAGGTGCGCGACATGCGCGAGGTGATCTCGCGCTTCGTGCGCCAGCTCCCCGTGCCGCTGGTGATCGACTCCACCGAGCCGCCGGTGGTGGAGGCGGCGCTCAAACTGATCGGCGGTAAGCCGATCATCAACTCGATCAACCTGGAAGAGGGGGAGGAGCGCGCCGGGCGCGTGCTGCGCCTGGCCCGCGACTTCAACGCCGCGGTGATCGCCATGACCATCGATGAGGAGGGGATGGCGCGCACCGCCGAGAAGAAGGCGGCCATCGCCGAGCGCATCTACCGCCTCGCCACCGAGACCTACGGCGTGCCCGGCAGCGACCTCATTTTCGACCCGATCACCTTTACCCTCGGCACCGGCGATGAGGACTCGCGCCGGGCCGGGATCGAAACGCTGGAGGGCATCCGCCTCATCAAGCAGCGCCTGCCGGACGCGCACTGCATCCTCGGCATCAGCAACATCTCCTTCGGCCTGAGCCCGGCTGCCCGGCACGTGCTCAACTCGGTCTTCCTGCATTATGCCGTGGAGCACGGGCTCGACCTTGCCATTGTCGACGCGGGCAAGATCCTGCCGCTGTATCGGATCCCCGAGACGGAGCGCGAGCTGGCGCGCCGCCTGCTTTTCGACGAGCGCCGGCCTGGCTCGGACCCGCTCACGGAGCTGATGGCTGCCTTCACCGGCGCCTCGGCGCGGGGCGAGAGCGGGCAGGAGCAGCCGCTCCAGAGCCTGGAAGAGCGCCTCCAGGCGCGCATTATCGACGGCGAGCGCCCCGGGCTGGAGGCGCTGCTCGACGAGGCGCTGCAGCGCTACACCCCGCTGCAGATTATCAACGAGATCCTGCTGGCGGGGATGCGCGTGGTGGGCGACCTGTTCGGCTCCGGACAGATGCAGCTCCCGTTCGTGCTCCAGTCGGCCGAGGTGATGAAGGCCGCCGTGGCCTATCTGGAGCCGCACCTGGAGCGCGCCGAGACCACCGGGCGGGGCACCATCGTTCTGGCGACGGTGAAGGGCGACGTTCACGACATCGGCAAGAACCTGGTCGACATCATCCTCACCAACAACGGCTACCGGGTGGTAAACCTGGGCATCAAGCAGCCGATTGCCAACATCCTGGCCGCCGCGCGCGAGCATCACGCCGACGCCATCGGCATGAGCGGCCTGCTGGTGAAGTCGACGGTGGTGATGAAGGAGAACCTGGAGGCGATGAACGCCGAGGGCGTGACGCTGCCGGTGCTGCTGGGCGGGGCGGCCCTCACCCGCCGCTACGTGGAAGAGGAGCTGCGCGCCCTCTACCGGGGACCGGTCTACTACGGCCAGGATGCTTTCGAGGGCCTGCACGCGATGGAGCGGATCTGTGGCGCCGGGCCGGAGAGCGAGGCGGCGGCCGCGTCTCCTGACACGCGCCCTTCGGAGGGGCGGCGGCGCGAAGACGCGGCGGTGCGGCCTCCCGCGGCGAGCGCGGCACGCCCGGAGCCCGCGGGCGAAGGACGCGCCGCCAACGGGCGCCCCTCTCCTGCGCCCGAGATGCCTGCTCCGCCGTTCGTGGGCAGCCGGGTGGTGGCGGAGGTGCCGCTGCCAGAGGTCTTCTCGCTGATCAACGAGGTGACGCTGTTCCGGGCGCAGTGGCAGTTTCGGCGCCGCAACTCCGCGTCTGCCGAGGAGTATCACCGCCTGATCGAGGAGACCGTCCGGCCGCTGTATGAAGACCTGAAGCGGCAGTGCATCGAGGAGCGGCTGCTGCAGCCGCGGGTGGTCTACGGCTACTTCCCCTGCAACTCCGAGGGCAACGACCTGATCGTGTGGGAAGAAGACGGGCAGACCGAGCGCCTGCGCTTCACCTTCCCGCGCCAGCAGGGGCGGCGCGGGCTCTCCCTGGCCGACTACTGGCGCCCAGTGGGCTCCGGCGCGGTAGACTGGCTTCCCTGCATGTTGGTGACCATCGGCGAGCAGGCAAGCGCGCGCGCGCGGGAATACTTCGCCGCCAACCGCTACCGCGACTACCTTTACCTGCACGGCCTCTCCGTGGAGACGGCCGAGGCGCTGGCCGAGTACTGGCACCGCCACATCCGCCGCGAGTTGGGGATCGCCGGCGCCGACAACCCCGACCCGAAGCTGCTGATCAAGGGGAACTACCAGGGCTGTCGCTACTCGTTCGGCTATCCGGCGTGTCCCCACCTGGAAGACCAGACGAAGCTGTTCGCCCTGCTGCGGCCGGAGCGCATCGGCGTGGGCCTCACCGAGGAGTACCAGTTGGTGCCGGAGCAGAGCACCTCCGCCATCATCAGCACCCACCCCGAGGCCACCTACTTCACCCTCGACGGGTAGGGGTGCCCCCGCGGGCCGTTCGCGGGTTTCCGGGCGGTGGTAGGGGCGAAGCATTGGCGTGCCAAACGTACTGCGGCGCACTCGGTCTGACCCACCAATGCTTCGCCCCTACGGTTTGCGCACGGTTCGCGGCACCCCAAACCGCTGCCGGTGGGAGCCTCGCGGTCGGATCGCCGGCGTCCCGCCGGCCTCCTCTGGAAGGAAGCGCCAGGGTCACCCATGGCTCGGCGTCGCCGGCCAGAGGCCGGCGCTCCGACCGCGGTCTTGCCCCGCTCCATGGAAGGCGCCTCCTGACGCCGAGGGGGTGTTACTCTCCCAGGCAACTGACCGGAGTGCCCGAGCAATCGGGCTTCACACTGTTAGGAAGCCGCATCGCTGCGGCGCTCAGCTACTAACTGGCCGGAGTGCCCGAGCCATCGGGCCTCTGCCGGGCGGCTGCGTTGCCTGCTGCCGGACCGGCCGTTCAGCGGGCCGCGACTACCACCACCCCCAGGTTGCCCCAGAAGTGATGGCGCTCGGCGAGGACGCGGCCGCCATGGGCGCTGATCCAGGTGGTGAGGCCGCCGTAGGCCATCAACGCGCGGTAGTTGGCATAGTGGGGCGGGTGCATCCAGCCGGCGCGCCGCTCGATGCCGGCGATGACGGCGCCCGCCAACCGGCTCATCTGGCCGGGCCGCTCGGGCAGGGTGAAGTCCACCACCACCAGCACCCCATCCGGGCGGAGGACGCGGTGCATCTCTGCCCAGGCGGCCGCGCGCAGCGGTGGGTCCATCTCGTGCAGGGCCAGGCTGAGCACCACGGCATCGAAGACCGGGCCAAACGGCAGGCGGCGGGCATCCCCCAGCACGACCGGGAAGCGCGGCGGCCGGCACGCCCTCCCCAGTGCCCCGGCGAGCATGGTGGGGGAGGCATCGAGGCAGACGGGGAGCAGACCGGCATCAGCCAACCGGCGGGAGAGCGGGCCGGTGCCGCAGCCCAGGTCCAGCACCCTGTGGGCGCCGCGTTCGCGCAGCAGGCGCACCACGCCACGCCGGACGTGGGCCAGCGCCAGTTCCAGCAGCCGGTCGAGCAGCGGCAAGAAGGGGGCTATGGGGCGGTAAGCGTCACCCCCGGACGGATGGTCGTTGGCCATGCGGCACTCCTCGGGCGCGGCCGCGGCTGAGCCGGGCGGGGGTGGCCGGCCCGCCCGCAGTATAGCACTTCCGCCCGGGGGGATCAAGCGGAAACGCGATGGGAACCGCGGACGCGGGCTTGCTGTTTCACACCCGGGTGCGGAGAGGCAACCCGGAGGGGAACCCGGCCGGCGGCACTCTCTGCCCCGCCCGGATTTTTCCCCATTGATCCCTGGGGCAGTCCGTGGTATGATACCGGCCGGTGCAGTATGCCGGCGGAATGCCGCCGGGGTAGGGCCGTGCCGGCGGTACGTTCAACGTCGTTGGTGTTGCGGGCGGTCGAATCCCCTGGGGGCGGGTGGCAAGCCGACGCCAATCTGGCCGGGCACTCGCCGCCAGGCAACCTGGGTCTGGCGGACCCTGCGGGCGGGAGACCGCCGTGAGGATCGCGCCGCAGCCAAAGGCAGGAGCCAGTGAGGCGTATGAGACTCGGCAGGATTCGCCCGAAACGGCGGGAGCTTGCCACGGCGTGCGCTCCCGACCCGTTGAAGGAAGTTCCTCCGGAGCCTGTTCAGGCAGTTCTCAACGAGTTCATCGAGCCGGATGAAAAGCCAGAGGTCATCACGGCGGCCGACATGACGCCGGATGGCTACTACGGCGAGACGTGGCTGATGGTCACCCCGCGCCGCGTCGTTGTCTTCAACCCAGACCATGGGTCGCCGCAGACGTACCACTTCCCCCTGGCCGACTTGAAGCAGGTGGAGAAGCTGGACTTTGTCGGGAACGGCGCGCTGCGCCTGGTCACTCACGATCGCGCCTGCGAGGTGCGCTTTACCCTCTCCGAGGAAGACAAGTTCACCGACGTGCGCGAGGTGGTGGAAGCACTCCGCGAGCACGCCGCCGCCGAAGCCGAGGGCGCGGCGAACAGCCACGCCAAGACGGTCACCCAAGAGATGTTGCGGGCACGCGCCGAGGCGCGCGCCAAGCAGAAGGGCCGCTGCCCCAAGTGCGGGCGCACGCTGCCGCGCTGGAGCACCGTTTGCCCAGACTGCCTGCAGAAGGCACAACTCCTGCTGCGCCTCTTCCCCTACCTCAAGCCGTATTGGCCGTATGCCCTCCTCAACCTGGTGCTGATGTTCGTGCTGACCGGCGTCAGCCTCGCGCCGCCCTACCTCACCAAGATGCTGCTGGACGACGTGTTCCCGCACAAGAACATGCGTCTGCTCTTTGTGGTGCTCGGGGCGTTGTTGGCCTGCAACCTCCTCAGCTCCGTGCTCGGCGCCACGCGCTCCTACATGATGACCTGGCTGCAGCAGCGCATCGTCCTTGGCCTGCGCACCCAGCTCTATCAGTATCTGCACCGGCTTTCGCTCAGCTTCTACGATCGCCAGGGCACCGGGCATCTCATCCAGCGGATCATGTCGGATACCGCCAACCTGCAGACGTTCATCGCCAACGGCCTGCAGGAGATCATCGAGCACGTGATGACCATCGGCATCATCTGCGCCATCATGTTCTCGATGGACTGGAAGCTGGCGCTGATCACCCTCGGGCCGGTGCCGCTGATCGTACTGGGCAACCGCCAGTTCTCGCTCCGGATCCATCGCGTCTACCGCCGGCTGTGGCGGCAGTCGGCCAGGCTCAGCTCCATCCTCACCGACACTTTGCCCGGCATCCGGGTGGTGAAGGCGTTTGCCCAGGAAGAGCGCGAGGTGGACAAGTTCGTCCGCAGCAACGAGCGGCTGCAGGAGACGAACCTCTACGCCGCGCGCATCGGCCGGGTCTTCTACCCGCTGATGGGCCTCCTGTCAACGCTGGGCACTCTGGCCATCTGGGCCTATGGCGGCTACCTGGTGATCCGGACCGGGTCGCTCACCCCGGGTGTGCTGCTGGCGTTCTTGCAGTACCTCTACCGCTTCTACGCCCCGGTGCATGCCCTGTGCTCGATGAACGACCGGATCCAGAGCGTGGCCGCTTCCGCCGAACGGGTCTTCGAGTTGATCGATACCCAGCCGGACGTGGACGACGCGGCGGACGCCATCGACCTGCCAACCGTGGAGGGGCACGTGGCGTTCCACGATGTCTCCTTTGGCTACGACACCGGGAAGAAGGTGCTGGAGCACATCTCCTTTGAGGTGAAGCCGGGTGAGATGGTGGGCCTGGTGGGGCACAGCGGCGCGGGCAAATCGACGCTGATCAACCTCATCTGCCGCTTCTACGATGTCAGCGAGGGCTCTGTTACCATCGACGGGCACGACGTGCGCCAGGTGAAGCTGCAGAGCCTGCGCGAGCAGATCGGGGTGGTGCTGCAGGAGCCGTACCTCTTCCGCGGCACCATCGCCGAGAACATCGCCTACGGCAACCCAACCGCCACCCGCGAGGAGATCGTGGCGGCCGCCATTGCCGCCAACGCCCACGACTTCATCAGCCGCCTGCCGGACGGCTATGACACAATGGTGGGCGAGCGCGGCTCCGGGCTCTCCGGCGGCGAGCGCCAGCGCATCTCCATCGCCCGTGCCATCCTGAAGAACCCCCGCATTCTAATCCTGGACGAGGCAACCGCCTCGGTGGACACGCAGACCGAGGCGCGCATTCGCGAGGCGATCGAGCGCCTGGTGCAGGGGCGCACCACGATCGCTATCGCCCACCGCCTCTCCACGCTGCGCAGCGCCGACCGCTTGATCGTGATGGACAAGGGCAAGATCGTCGAGGTCGGCACGCACGAGGAGCTGCTGGCTAAGCCAGACGGCCACTTCCGCAAGCTGTGGGACATGCAGATGGACATCGCCAAGCAGCGCGCGGAGCTGCTGGTGGCCGCCTGACACTGAGGAGAGAAGGCATGGGGGTGAAGGACAGCACGGGCCTGCTGAAGGCGTTCGATCCACACCGGCTGCGCATCTGGCGCGACAGCTTCGGCGACCTGCAGCTTGAGACGGTGGAACCAGACGGCGAGCGTAAACGCTACGAGCGCGTCTACCCCTCCCGCGCCTATCCCCTCACCGCGCCGGCGGAGTTCATCAGCTTCTTCGACCCGGACGACAACTTCGTGGGGATGCTGGCGAGTTTGGACGACGTGGACGCGGCGACCCGGCGTCTGCTGGAGGAGGAGTTCGACCGGCGCTACTTCGTGGTGCGGATCACCGCGGTGCAGAGCCTGCGCGTGAACGCCGGCATCATCTCCTGGCGCGTGGAGACTGACCGCGGCCCCCGTACCTTCGAGGTGCGCGACCGGGACGACATCCGCACCGAACCGCCTGCCCGCCTGATCATCAAGGACGTGGACGGCAACCGCTATGAGGTTCCCGACCACACTCGTCTCGACCGCGTCAGCCGTGAACTGCTGGAGCAGTTGCTGTAGGAGCCCTCCATGGCCGACAGGCGGTCGTTCCGCACCCCGAAGGGGTGCCATCACCCAGCCCAGGGTGCCGCACCCTGTGACACCCCACGAGGCATTTTCGCCGAACCCTGAAAGGGTTGGACCGGGGCCCCTCCGTTGTGAAACCCTTTCAGGGTTTCGGGGTTAGGCACGGGCGGGTTTCCCCAGGGTGCGGCACCCTGGGCTAGGTTGTTCCACCCCTTCGGGGTGAGGAGGCGCCGCCGATCCGGAAGTGAGGCTGGCCGCAAAAGGCTATTTTCAGGGTAGCGAGGGCGGGGAGCGGCTGGCCGGGGCGCTGGTTGCTGCTACCGACTCGCTGGTGGGCGCTGCAGGCTGGCGATGGTCTCAACGTGGCGTGAGTGTTATAGTATTTTCTCCAAGTCGTGGCCAATCTTCTCGAATTTCCTATACTCATGTGAGATATTCAGTGAATCCAAATATAAATGTAAAATTTCATTATCACAAAACAATATGTCAGCAGTGCCGATATGAATATCAATTTTTAGTTTGCCTCGGATTTTTTCCGCATTTTGCCGTACCAAGCAGAGAATATTGTTTTCCTCCAAATACCATTCTTCTCTCATCATTTCTTCGTATAATTCGCTGGCTTTTTCCGGTGCTACCCCCACAGTACGGTATTCTTTATTATAGAGATGGTGATAGGTTCCGGCGTAAGAGGTGATGGAACCGAATAGCTCGGGGTGCTTAACTGCATAATAAAAGGCCATGTTGCCGCCCATCGAAAACCCCGACAGCATTCTATTCTCGCGGGTTACGTCAGCTCCGCACTGCCCTTCGATATGGGGAATCAGTTCCTTAATAAGGATGGATTCAATTTGCAATAAGGCATCGAAATAGTTGTCTTCCAACGAAATGGCGTTGGCAAAAACAGTAATGGCACGTCTGTTTCTATAGACCTTTTCCAGTGGCCCTATCTCGGAAGATTCGTTGCCCCTCCATCCGTGAATGTGGTATACAACCGGATGTTTTTCACCGCAGTCTTGGTACTCGGGCGGAAGATAGATATTATAGCCTATTTCGTGATTCAATACTTGGCTGTAAAATGTTCTATGAGTAACGTTTTTCGGTGATTCTGCCGGTGGGTTTACAAAGTTCATTCGACACTCCTCCTACTGAGTTCTCTACATCCTCACTCTTCCACCCTTGTTATCGATACGCACGTCTCAACATGCCGGGTGTGAGGGAACATATCGACCGGCTGCACCGCCCGCACCTGGTAGCCCGCGGCGGTGAGGGCGGCCAGATCGCGCCCGAGGGCCGCCGGGTTGCAGGAGATGTAGAGGATCTGCGCGGGGGAAAGCGCCGCCAGGTCGCCCACCACCTCCGGGGCCAGGCCGGCACGGGGTGGATCGACGAGGACCACGTCGGGCGTGCCGAGGGCGCGGATCGCCTCTGGCAGGCGCTTGCCCACGTCGCCGGCGAGGAATTCCACGCCCGGAATCCCGTTGCGGGCGGCGTTCTCGCGGGCGCTGGCCACCGACTCCTCCACCAGCTCCACTCCAAAGACGCGGGCGCCGGGGGCGCGGCGCGCCGTGGAAAGCGCGAAGGTGCCCACGCCGCAGTAGAGGTCAAGCACCACCGGGGCGGTGCCATGCCCGGCGGCTTCGCGCAGCTCGGCCACCACCCGGCACAGCTCCTCCGCCTGCACTGTGTTCGTCTGGAAGAACGTCTTCGGCCCGATGAGGAACTCGATGCCGTCCAGCACCTCGCGGATCTGCGGCTTGCCATGGAGGAGCATCTCGCGGTGCGCCTTGATCGCGTCTCCCTTCTCCGGGCTGATGGTCCAGTAGAAGGAGGTGATCGCCGGGAAGCGCGCGACTAGCTGCCGTACCAGTTCCTCGATGCCCGGCACGGCCTCGGAGCGTGTGGCCAGGTTGAGGAGCACCTCGCCGGTGCGTTTCCCCTCGCGGATGACGAGGTGGCGCACCTCGCCGGTGTGCGTGCGCTTGTGGTAGGGCTCCCAGGCATACGCTTGGGCGAAGGCACGCACGGCGTTGCGGATCTCGTTGGCCAGGGGCGACTGCAGGCGGCAGTCGACGATGTCGAGGACGTCCCAGTAGCGCCCGCGGCGGTGCAGGCCGAGGATGGGCCCCTCGCTGAAGGTGTACTCCATCTTGTTCCGGTAGAACCAGGGCGTCTCCATACCCAGGATCGGCCGGAAGCGGTCGGGCGGCACGCCGGGGAGGTTGGCGCGCACGATCTGTTCCTTCAGGCGAAGTTGCTCCGAGTAGCGCACGTCTTGCCAGGCGCAGCCACCGCAGGTCTCGTAGTGCGGGCAGGCGGCCCCGGTGCGCGTCGGTGCCGCTGCTTCGCGGGCGAGCGGCCGTGTTGGCACCGGCTCGCGCCCCGGGCGCAGCACGCGCGCGCGCACGCGGTCTCCCGGGATGGCGAGCGGCACGGTTAGTGCCCGGCCATCGACGTAGGCGACGCCCTCGCCTTCCGCGTCGAGATCGCACACCTCCAGGGAGATCTCCTGTCCTTTGCGCAGCCGTGCCGGTTCCGTCATGGCCCCATTGTAGCAGAGGCGGCGCCGGCCGACAAGTGCGGGGCGTCCGGTTTGACGTGGGGCATGGAACCGGCTATAATGCCTCCTGGGCATGCCGGCGGACCGGCGGTAGGGGCGAAGCATCCGGCTGCAGATTGCCAAGGGCACGCCCTGCACACGCAGGCCAGATGCTTCGCCCCTACGATACCCGACCGGAGAGGGGGACACGATGACCCTGGAGGCGATCATCGAGGATATCCATGGCCTGGAGCAGGAGTTGGCCAGGCTTGAAGCGCGGTATGGGCTGCTCTCGCCGGACTTCTACCACCTCTACCGGGCTGGTGAGCTGGAGCAGACGCGCGACTTCATCGCCTGGGTAGGCTACTACGAGGCCAAACTGGCGCGCGAGGCCGAGTACCGTGAGGTGATGTACGACAGGTTGCGCGAGCTGCGCCGGCAGGAAGGCCTTGGTTCGCTCCGTCTCTCGCCCGCTGCGTAAGGGGCCCCATGCCGATCCCCGACTTCGAGGCGTACGGCCTGTTGGTCTACTCGCTTGCGGAGCGCCACCCCCGCATCAAGGCCTCTACGCTGGTGCTGGCGCGCATCGGGCGCACGCTCGCGAAGCTCGAGGGCCAGGTCGAACTGGAGGGAGACCTCCTACTGGACGTGTGGGAGCTCATCGACTTCAACGCCGGGCGCATTCTGAACTACAGCTATGAGGTATACCAGGCTGGCGAGAAGATCGCCTGGTACGATCCCTTCGAGCACCCGCACATCCCCGAGTTGGCCAGCACCCATCCGCATCACAAGCATATCGGCCCTGACGTCAAGCATAACCGCGTGCCGGCGCCGGGGCTCAGCTTCGATGCTCCCAACCTGGATGTCCTGATCGAACAGGTGCAGGAGGAGCCACCACCCGACGCCGGCCGACAAGTGCGGGGCGAGTAGGCCGTCGTAGGGGCGAAGCATCCGACCGCACATTGCCAAGGACACGCCCGACACGCGCAGGCCAGATGCTTCGCCCTTACCATCCTACGGGAGATGCCCCGCGATCACACGGCGACTTCGCGGCCTTCGGCGGCGGAGCGGTAGAGGGCGTCCAGAACGCGCTGGACCTGCAGGCCTTGCTCGCCGGGGGCCGGGTTCGGCTTGCCGTCCAGAAGAGCCTGCACGAACGCCGCCTGCGCGGTGGTGGCGGCCGGCGGCACCTTCAGGGTGATCTCGACCAGCGAGCCGCCCATCTCGCGGTAGGCGCGGGCGCGGAAGTCGTAACCTTCGCCGTCGCCGTTGTCCAGGTGCAGGCCGCCGCGGGTGCCCATCAGGATGGTGAAGCCTTCCTCACGCTTGTGAGTGTTGCCCGCCCAGGAGGCCTCCAGGATCAGGCTGGCGCCGTTCTCGAAGCGGATGAAGCCGGCGGCCAGGTCCTCCACGTCGAACGACTTGCCCTGGCGAGCCGCCAGCTCCTTGCCCAGTTCGGAATAGGCCGCGCCGCTGACCGCAACCGGCTTCGGATAGCCCATCAGCCACAGCGCCAGGTCGAGGCGGTGCACGCCGAGGTCGATCATCGGTCCGCCGCCCGACTTCGCCTTGGTGGTGAACCAGCCGCCGAGGCCCGGGATGCCCCGGCTGCGCAGCCAGCCGGTCCGGCCGAAGTAGACCTCGCCCAGCAGGCCCTCCTCCACCATCTGGCGTGCCGCCTGGCTGCTGGGGTGCCAGCGGGTGTTGAAGTGCATCATCAACTGGCGGTTCGCCGCCTTGGCCGCCGCCACCATCGCCTCGCCCTCCTGGGCGGTCATCGCCAGCGGCTTCTCGCACATCACGTGCAGGCCCGCCTTCAGCGCGGCGATGGTGACCGGCGCGTGCAGGAAGTTCGGCAGCGCCACCGAGACGGCGTGCAGATCCGGCAGGGCGAACAGCTCTTCATACTGGGTGAAGCGCGCCTTGATGCCGTACTCGTCGCCGACCGCCTGCAGGCGCGCCTCGTCCACGTCACAGATGGCGACGACGTTGGCCTGGGGGCAGTTCTTATAGCAGTAGAGATGATGGCGGCCCATGCCGAGGCCTACCACCGCGACGTTCACGCGGTCCATAGGATGGTTCCTTTCGTCTCTGGCCCGGCGGCCTGCCCCTTGCCCTGGTTCCCGGCAGGCTGCCGGCTTGCCCATGGTGTCAGGGGTTCACTTCGACGGCCAGGCGGGTGACGCCTTGCGCCGGAGGTAGCCTTCCCCGCGAGGTGCGGGCATCGCGCAGGGGGCGCACCGCCCCGAGCGGCTACGGGGTGCCGGCGGCGAGCATTTCGAGGTGCTCAGCGATGTAGTCGTCGTTGTAGCTGAAGAGGACGAAGCCTTTGGCGCCGGCCGCGCGCGCCGCCCGAATCTGGGCGAGCACCTCGCCAGACGACGAGAGCTGCCAGTTGCCGATGCCGGCGAGGAGGGGGCGGGCGCCCCCCGTGGCCTGGATCTGGGCGCGCACCGCCTCGGCCTGCTCCTCGGGGGTGAGCACGTAGTTCATCGGCACCACGAAATCGAGCCAGCCGGCACGCACCCAGCGCGGCCAGTCCTGGCGCACCCAGGTGCGGCCCCCGGAGATGCTGCGCCAGACGGCCGCGGAAAGCTGCACCTGTGGCTTCTCTTTGCGCACACCCGCCGCCACGCGCTGCACTAGGCGGCTGATGTTGGCCTGCTGCCACTCCTCGTAGCGGCGGCGCAAGCTGCCTTGGCGCACGTCGGCCGGCCAGCGTGCCACCTTCACCCCCGCCGCCCGCTCGAACTCCCGGCGCGAGACCGGACCGTAGTCGAAGTCGAAGTGCGGGTCATCGGGATAGCGGATGTAGTCCAGGTGCAGGCCATCGATCCGGTAGCGCTTCACCAGGTCGAGGATCGTTCGGTACTCCAGGTCCTGGTTGCGGGGGTCGCCGGGGTTGGCCCAGGGGCTCTGCTTGCCGGCCGGGTCGCGCACCAGGCGATCCTCGGCCGCCATGCGGTCGCGGTACTCCTGGGATGCCGAGCCGAGGTGGTAGACAACACGCCAGGCATGGAACTGGAGGCCATGCCGGCGCGCGGCCTCGATGGCGCGCTGCAATTCATCGCCACCGGCCTCCTCGGCCCAGGCGTCGCGGGGTAGGGGAGACCCCGGGTAGATGACGTTGCCGCCGCGCCCCACGCGCACGAACGCCGCGTTCAGCCCGCCCGCCTTGGCGCGGGCCATCACCTCATCCCAGTTGGTAGGCCGGTAGGTGTGGATCCAGAAGCCGCGCAGCTCGCCGTGCGGCGCCGGCGTCAGAGCGCTATCCACGCAGTCGGCCAATAGCTCCGCTCGGGCTGCCTGCCGGTAAGCGGCGCGCCCATCTTCGGGGAGGGCGCCGGTCGCCTGCCGAGCCTGGGCGAGCAGCTTCGCTACCCGCTCGCGCCGCTGGCGCAGCTCCGGCCGCGTGCGCTGTTCGGCCCAGCGCGCCTGCAGCGTCTCCAGGCGTGCGGCCGCGCGCTGCCGGCGCGTCACCGCCGCCTGCGCCCAAACGACCGGATCCAGCTCCCCTAGCGCCGCCAGGAGGAACTCGCGCTTGCGGCGGGCGTCGCTGGCGGTGAGCCAGTGGCCCACCAGGATCCCGGCGCGATTGGCCGTCACCGCCGGCAGGGCCGCCTGCCCGGGGCGCTGCCACCAGCCCAGCACCCGGGTTCCCGGGCGAGGCTGCAGCGGCAGGGCATGTCCGGAGTGCTGCTCCATCTCGCTCGGGAAGCCATCGGCCGGGCGGGTTCCCGAGAGCGTGATGCGCCGCAACTGCCCCGGGAATGCTGGCCCCTGCGGGCCGCCCGCGCTCACCCCCAGCAGCGAGAAAAACGCCTCCGGTGCCTCGGGATAGCAGGCGAACAGGCGCCCGCCCTGGGCCACGTAGGCCTGCAGCGACTGGACGTTGCCGCGCGGCAGCCGGTTGAGCGGCAGCACCGCGACGCGGTAGGGACGAAGTGTAGCCAGCGAGAGCGCGGTGTCGGGGATGCTGGCGAACGGAACGCCGGCGGCCTCCAGCCATGCCGCGATCCGGCGCGAGGCCGCCGTTTGCTGGCGCGTGCCGTCGCGCGAGGGGCGGGTCGGGCGCACCAGCAGCACCCGCGGCTTGCTGGGGGGGCGTGGCGCCAGGCGCGGGGCGGGGGCCGGCGCCGTGCCGTCGAGGGCGCTCAGCTCCGGTCCGGCTGGCGAGTGCCGCACCGCCTGCGCTCCGAGAACGACCGCCACCACCAGCAGCAGCACGGCGCCGCCGGCGCGCGCGAGCCCACGGCCGGCCCGGCGGGTGCGGCGGAGGATGCGGGAGGCACTCACGTGGCGGCCGGCTCCTCTTCCTCATCCGCCTCCGCACACAGGCAGCAGCCGCCGTCGGCCGCGCGCTCGCCGACGAACAGGCTGGCAAAGGCGGCGAGTTGGGCTTTCGGCTGGCCGGGCGCCAGCCGGTAGAGGATCCACTTTCCGGAGCGGCGAGCCTTCACAAAGCCGGCGTGCCGCAGCACTTGCAGGTGAAAGGAGAGGTTCGACGCCGTGACGCCAAGGGTGGCCTGAAGCTCGCAGGCGCACAGCTCACCGCGCGTGTGTAGCAGGTGAAGTACCTTCAGCCGGTTGGCATCGGCCAGCGCCTGGAACCGCTCGGCCAACGCCTCCGCGTCCTCGGCGCGCGCCGCCAACTCCGTCTTGTCCGGTTCTGCCGTTGCCCCCGGACGGGGGTAGGGAGGTCCTTCCATCGGTTGCACCGCCTTACCAGGGTGACCCTCGCAACAGGTCGCATCAAAACGATCGGGAGCCTGATCGCAGTATACCATACCGGCGCGCAAGCGTCCATCCGGCGCGAAAGCCCGTCAGGGTCCAGGAACGGGAAGTCGTGCCGAATTCTGCCCCCGCGCGCTTGACGAGCGTGCCCACGCCATGGTAGAATGCAACCGGTTGCCGCCAATGGATTGCTGGCAATCGTCTGCTGAGGTTTCTTGTGGCCGTTACCATCTACGACATCGCCGAAACGCTGGGCATCTCGACCTCCACGGTCTCGCGCGTGCTGAACGGGCGCAGCAGCACGCTCGTCTCCCAGGCCACGCGCAACCGCATCCTCAAGGCCGCGGAAGAGATGGGCTACCGCCCCAATGCCCTCGCCCGTGCCCTCGTCACCGGCCGTACCGGCAACCTCGGGCTCTTCGTCGAGGCGCTCCGCGAGCGGACCGACCCCCAGTTCGCCCAGATGCTGGAGGCCGTCGAGCTGAAAGCGCACGCCGTCGGCTACCGTCTTCTTCTTTCTGGCGACCTGGAGAGCTTGATCGAAGAGGGCCGGGTTGACGGGGTGATCGTGCTCGACCGCCCTTCACGGGTGCGTCGGGCATCGATGCTGGCATCCGCGCCGGTGATGTACGTGCATCCGGAGCCGCAGGGTGAGGCGGGCAGCATCTGCTGGAGCGACAGCGATGGCGCCTACCAGGCGGTCCGGCATCTCCTCGACCTGGGCCACACCCGGATCGCCGGGCTCTTCGCGGAGTACCCGGATACCGATCCGCCTCTCGCGAAAGTGGCCGGGTTCCGAAAGGCTATCCGGGAGGCCGGCGCCGTAGGGCTCGAGTGGCGCGGCGTCCTCAGCGCCGATGCCTTCGAGAACGCCTGCCTCCTGACCGCCCGCTACCTACGCGAGCATCCCGAGGTGACCGCCGTCTTCGCCCGCAACGATACCCTCGCCCTCGGCGTGATGCGGGCCGCGCGCGAGGCGGGCCGGTCCATCCCGTGCGACCTCTCCGTCATCGGCTACAACGACACGCTGCTGGCGCATTGCGCTGACCCCGGCCTCACCTCGGTGCGCACTCCCATCGCCCGGGCCGGGGAGATCGCGGTGGAGCAGGTCGTGAGGGCGCTAGCGGAGAGGGACGCCGATTTCCCGGAGGTGGTGCTCCCCACGACGCTCACGGTCCGCGAGAGTTGCGCGCCGCCCGAGGCCTAGCGCCGGAAAGGGGTTGTATGCACGTCCGCATCGGGTTCGCGCCGGCCCGACGGGGAGCAGTTCGCCCTGGCGGCAGCCCTGGATCCCGGTCTCTACCCCGAGGAGGACCCTGCCACGGCGCCGGGTCGCCAATAGCGGCGGGATAGCCAGGAGTGGCTCTCCTGCCTCCCGAACTCGGGGGGAACCACTCCCATTTTGCACGGACCACTTGCGGAGGAGCATGCGATGACCTGGAAAGACGGCAAGCGGTGGGTTTACTCGATTACTTACGACGAGGGATGCCAGGCGCTGCTGGAGCACGCCCTGCCGGTACACCGGCGGTATGGGGTGCCGGGGCACGTGGCGCTGGTCGCCAGCCAGATCGGCGCGCCGCGCAACGTGCCGGGCAGCAGCTACGACGGGATGATGATCCTCTCGAAGGAGGAGATTCACGCGCTGGTGGCGGAAGGGTGGGGCGTTTCCTGCCACAGCATGACGCACGCCGGGGTGACGCCCGCCAACGCCGAGTATGAGGTGGTGCAGGCCCGCAAGACGCTGGAGGAGGCGCTGGCGATGCCGGTGACGATCTTCTGCGTGCCCGGCAACAACGACGGCTACCCGCCCGCCTACGCCGTGGCCGCGCGGGCCGGCTACCGGGCGATTCTCACCATTTACGACGACATCAACACCGCGGAGACCGACCTGCTACGGCTGGCGCGCGTGCCCCTGCATACGGAATACCCGCCACCGTTCTACTCCGCCTACGATCCCTACAAGCGCCTGCACCAGGCGATCGACCGTGGCGGCTGGGTGATCGACTACTGCCACTGCCCGATGCCGGGCAAGCCGATCCATCCCTGGAAGGACTGCACCCTGGAGCAGCTCGAGGAGCGCTTCGCCACCGTGCGCCGCGTCGGTGGCGACGACGTGTGGGTGGCGGAGCCGAACGAGGTGGTGGCTTACCTGTTGGCGCATCGGTGAGTGGCAAAGGAGGGCGAGAATGGCAGAGAAACTGGAGCGCGCCCGCTACGGCGCGGCGGCGTTCGCCGGGATGGAGGGCACCCTGCCCAGCCCGTACCCGCGTACCATGGGTCCGAACTGCCTGAAGTACCTGCAGGAGGTGGTGGAGAGCGGCCTGACCTGCAACATGTTGGGCCGCTTCGAGGAAGCATTCGCCCGCGAGATGGGCGTCAAACACTGCATCGGCACCCCGGGGTGTACGCCGGCACTGGCGATCCTCGCCGCGGCGTTTGCCTTCGAGCCGGGCGATGAGATCATCGTCAGCCCGATCACCGACTACGGCACGGTGCAGGGGCTCATCCGCGAGAACTACATCCCCGTCTTCGCCGACACCGAGCCCGGCACCATCAACCTCAGCGCGGCGACGATCGAGCGGTGCCTCAGCGACCGCACCCGGGCTATCCTTTGCGTCCACAAGACCGGCCTCCTCTGCGACATGGACCCGATCAACGCCCTCGCCGAGAAGCACGGCCTGATCGTCTATGAAGACGTGTGTCAGGCGGTCTTCGGCGAGTATAAGGGCCGGCTCGCCGGTACCCTGGGGAAGGCGGCCGGCTTCTCCTTCGACTCGGAGAAGACGATGGGCTCCGACGTGGGCGGCTGCGTGGTGACCAACGACGACGAACTGGCCGAGCGGATCCGTTTCATCGGCCAGAGCCGCGGCGCCGTGGCGGTGCCCGGCTTCGGACGCAAGCACACCGTGGCCGGCTATGCCTACCGCATGACCCAAAGCACCGCCGCCATCTGCCTGGGGCAGCTCGAGATCATCCGCGACCAGGTGGCGCACCGCGACCGAATGGCCCGCCTGCTGACGAAGCTCATCGCCGAGATCCCGGGTGTGACGCCGCTGCCGATCCCCGACTACGTGAACGTCTACTCCTGCTGGATGTTTGGCTTGAGCATCGACCCGGCGCAGTTTCGCTGCACCCCCGCGGAGTTCGCTCAGCAGCTTGCCGACGGCGGCATCCCCGGAGCGGGCATGGGCGAGTATTACCTGATCCCGGCGGCCTGCACCTTCCTGGAGGAGAACGCCCGCAAGAAGGTGTATCCCTACTCGCTGCCGCCCGCCTCGCGGGAGTACCGCTACGGTGCCGACACCTGCCCTACGGCGCGCGACTTCCTGAAGACGTTCATCCGCTGGGCCACCTTCTGCGAGAAGTACCAGCCGGAGCACTGCGAGCAGGCAGCCGCCATCGTGCGCGCGGTGGCCGACCGCAACCGGAGGTAGTAGCCATGATCATTGACATCCACACTCACTCGATCCTGCTGAACGATCCCCGCCAGCGGGCAATCGCGCGGTGGACCAGCCCGGAAGAGCTCCTCGCGATGTGGGATGAGCTGGGGATCACCCGGGGCGTCGTCCTACCGCTGGTGCACCACGAGATCGGTGCCATCTTGCAGACGAACGAGAACGTTCTCGACATGGCGGCGCGCTGGCCGGATCGAATCATCCCGTTCTGCAACTTCGATGCGCGCTGGCACTACAACCATCCCGGCGCCGACTTCACCCCGGCGCTGGAGCACTACAAGTCGCTCGGCTGCAAGGGCGTGGGCGAGTTTGTCTCCAACCTCTGGTGGGATGACGACCGCGTGCTGAACTTCCTCTCTCACGTGGAGAAGGCGGGCCTGCCGCTTCTCTTCCACGTCGCCAGCCAGGAGCGCGGCCAGTACGGCTTGATCGACGACTACCGCCTGACGAAGCTGGAGCTGGTGCTGCGGCGGTTCCCCCGCCTGCAGTTCATCGGCCACTCGATGGGCTTCTGGTCAAACATCAGCGGCGACGCCAACGAGGAGAACTGGATGGGCTATCCGGGGGGGCCGGTGACCCCGGGCGGCCGCCTGATCGAGCTGCTGAATACCTACGATAACCTCTGGTGCGACATCTCCGCCGGCAGCGGCAACAACGCCCTGACGCGCGACCCGGAGTTTGGCTTCCGCTTCCTGGAGCAGTTCCAGAACCGCATCCTCTTCGGCACCGATATCTGCGGGCCGGGGCAGGAGGTGCCGCAGGTGAACACGCTGAACGCGGCGCTGGCCAGCGGCCTCCTCAGCCGAACCGCCTACGAGAAGATCTGCTTCCGCAACGCCGTGGAGTTGCTGGGGCTGTAGGCAGACGCCGACGCCTCCCGCGGACGGCACCCCCCGGGGAAGGATGCGTCTCCGGCGCCGATTGGGCGGAAGGAGGAACGATGCTGAGACTGACAGGTCGCTACTACCAGACGATCCCGATGGACCAGGCTGGCTACGTGGAGGAGACGCTGGAGCTAGACCCGGCGCGCACGGCGCTGGTGGCGCTGCACTGCTGGAACATCGGCTGCGAGGACGGCCCGGCCATCGACAACCGCTACTGGGTGGGGATGGGCTTCCCGGAGACAATGGCCGAAGCGGAGCGCATCATGCGGGATGTGATCCGCCCGGCGCTGGATGCCGCCCGACGCGCCGGCATCGCGGTTGCCCACGTCGAGGCGGAAACGATTGCCCGTCAGCATCCCGAGGCGCTGGCGGAGCTGGACCCGCCGCCGCCTGCCGGCAGCGCGGCAAACCCGCCCGCGGCGCCCGGCTGGATGACGGCGATGGTCGCCCGCCACCATGGCCACGAGTACTGGGTGGATGGCCCCTCGGCGCGCATGGACCGCGCTGCCGTCGTGGCGCCCCTGTCCGGGGAGATCTACGCCTTCCAGAGTGGGCAGCTCGACCGCCTGCTGCGCCGCCGGGGGATCGAGAACCTGATCTACACCGGCTTCGCCTCCGACATGTGCCTCTTGCGCGCGCCGGGCGGCATCGAGCCGATGGCCGCCTATGGCTACCGCGTCCACCTGGTGCGCGACGCAACCCTCGGCATCGAGTGCCCCGACACTTTTGCCGAGCGCCTCGCCACCCGCTGGGCCATCCGCTACTTTGAAACGCACTACGGCGATACCGTCACCGCGGCAGATTTCATCGCCGCGTGCGACGCCTTCGCGCGGTGAGGGCATCCCGGGAGGCAACACCGTGGGCCATCTCAGACCGTCGCTTATGTGTCTGGGGGGAATCCTTGGGGTGGGCGTCGCTGCCGCGGCGGCGCCCGCGCCTGGCCACCACCCCCGCCTCTATTTCACCGCCGCGGAGCTGCCGAAACTACGCGCCCTGCGCACGCGCGGCCTGCACGCGCGCGTCTGGCGCAACCTGAAGCGGTCGGCCGATTGGTGCCTGGGGCGCTCCCCGCGCCGGGAGTGGATCGCCCCCATTACCCCGGACCCGATCTACGAGAACCTCTACGACCGCTTCTACGCCATCATGGGCGACCTGGCGATCACCGAGCATTTGGCGTTTGCCTACGCGCTCAGCGGTGAGGCGTGCTACGGCGAGGCGGCGCGGCAGTGGGCGTTGGCAAGCTGCCGTGCGTGGGCACCCGAGGCGGATGGCGAACCGGACGGCGGCAAGGCCTACGCCGTCACCCGACTCCTC
>JAAZEB010000139.1 GCA_012512505.1 Armatimonadota bacterium
CGCTTGGACTGGTGCTGGGGGCGCTGGGCTTCTACACGGCGGGGGTGGTGCGTGGCACGGCGGCGCAGGAGGGCCTGGCGCTGACGGTGGCGCTGGGGGGGCCTCCGGGGGCCTACCTGGGGGCCCTGGTGCTTGCCGAGGGGATTACCACTCCCTCGGTGCTGTTCGCGCTGGCGGTCGGTTTCGCGGCGGGCGCCTTTACTCACCTTGCCCGGCGAATGCTGGCGCTGCGGCGGGAAACGCGCGGCCAGTAGCACGGGGCCGACTGTGAACCGGGCGCTTTCGGGCGGCCAGTCAGGCCGAGGTGGTGGCGGCCGCGAGCAGCGGCAGCGCCAGGGTGAAGCGGCTTCCCTGGCCGGGTCCTTCGCTCTCGGCCCAGACCCGACCACCGTGGTGCTCGGTGATCGAGCGCACCAGCGCCAGCCCGATGCCCAGCCCCATTCCCGTGCTGGCGGCGGCCTCCCCCTGACGGAACAGGTCGAAGGCGTGGCGCATCGTCGCTTCGTCCATGCCGATGCCGGTGTCCGCCACCACGATGTGTGCCTCGGCGCCCTCGCGCTGGAGGGTGACACGGACCTCGCCGCCCGGCGGGGTGAACTTGGTGGCGTTGCTCAGTAGATTCAGCAGCGCCTGCTGCAGCCGGCCGGCATCGCCGAGGGTGCGGAGACCGGGCGTGGTCTGCACCTCGAGTGTCAGACCGGCCCGCTCCATCGGCTCGCGTTGCCCCTCGGCGACGGTGGTGACCAGATCGTCCAGCTCAACCGGCTCGCGCTCGAACTCCATCCGTCCCTGCGCGATGCGCGACAGGTCGAGCAGGTCGGTGACCAGGCGCGACTGGGTGTTGATGCTGCGCGTGGCGACATCAAGGCTGCGCTGGATTCTGGGGTCGTCCGGCGCGTGCAGGCGCACGGCCTGCAGGGCGGTGAGCACGGGGGAGAGGAGGTTGCGGAGTTCGTGGGCCAGGATCGCCAGAAAGCGGTTCTTGGCCGCGTCGGCCTCGCGCATCTCGGCGTTCAGGGCCTCAATCGCCTCTTGAGCTTGTTTGCGGAGGGTGACATCCTCGATCAGGCAGATCACCCGGATCACGTCGCGGCGCGGCCCGCGAACCGGCGCCACCGAGATCGACGCCGGGAAGAGGGTGCCATCGCGCCGCGAGAGGCGCATCTCGGCGGCGGTGGCCGACTGGCCCGCGTGGGCGCGCTGAAGCAGCCGTCGAAACTCCTCTTGCTGGTCCGGCAGCAGCAGCGGGGTTCTCGCGCCGACCACCTCGGCCGCGCTCCAACCGAACAGCCGCTCGGCCTCCGCGTTCCAGATGGTGACGATGCCCCGGCGGTCGAGGGCGACCACCGCCAGGGGCGCGGCCTCCAGCAGTGTCCGGAACGCCTCGCGGCTGGTAATCAGCATGGAACTGAGGACGGAGGTGAAGGCAGCGACCGCCGCGAACGAGGCGAGGCGGAGGATGTCCTGGGCATCGAGGGCCACGAGCCCGATCGGGGGAGTGAGGATGGCGTTGGCAGCCAGGGTGGTGAGCGCGGTGGCCAGCAAGCCCGGGCCCAGGCCCCCATACCAGGCACTGATCACCACCGCGGCAAAGAGAAACGAGTCGCCCATCGGCTCGATGCGGGGCGAGAGGTGGAGAGTGATGCCGATGGCGAGCACCGCGGCAACCACGGCCAGCCCGTAGCGAGCAACGGCCGGGGTTATCCTGCTGGGAATGCCCCACGTCCGAATGGCACACCTCCTGTAAGATGCGGTGGCAGGCCACGCGATGCCACTTGGCGCGGGATGGCATCATGGGGAGGTTCGCGGGGGTAGGGGGGAGTCCTTTCCCATGCTGGCATGCTGGCCGGCCGTGGGCGGGGCGGCGCTTAGGGAATCGCCGGCGAGCCCAACAGCTCACGGATGCGGTCCTCCAGCGCCCGCAGGTCAATCGGCTTGACGAAGTGGCCGATGAAGCCCGCCTCGCGGCCGCGGCGCACGTCCTCCTCGGCGCCGTAGCCGGTGACGGCAAAGGCGGGCACGTTGGCCACCCAGCGCAGGGCGCGGGCGCGGCGCAAGAACTCGATGCCATCCATGCCGGGCAGGCCGATGTCCACCAGCATCAGGTCTGGCCGGAACTCCTGGAGCACCTGAAGGGCCTCCTCGCCGCTGGCGGCGGCGCGCACGTCGTAGCCGTCGAGGGTGAGGCTATCGGCGATCAGCGTGCGGGTGTCGGCGTTGTCCTCGACGAGCAGCAGGCGCGCGGAGGGGCGCTCCGGGGTGGCCTCCCGGGCGGCGGGAGCGGCGGTGGTGAGGAGCGGCAGCGCCACGGTGAAGCGGCTGCCTTTGCCTACCCCCTCGCTCTCCGCCCAAATCCGCCCACCATGGCGCTCCACGATGCCTTTCACCAGGGCCAGGCCGATGCCCAGGCCTGGCCGGCGCTGCGCCGCTACGTCACCCTGGCCAAACATCTGGAACAGGCGGTCGAGCTGCTCCGGAGCCAGGCCGATGCCGGTGTCTTCCACGCTGATGCAGGCAGTGTCGTTGTCGCCCCGATGCAGCCGGACGCAGACGCTCCCCGGGGCGGGGGTGAACTTCGTCGCGTTGGAGAGGAGGTTCATCACCACCTGCTGCAGCCGGTCGAAGTCGCCGTAGACCCACAATCCCTCCTCGGTCCGATGCTCGAGGGTGAGGCCGGCATCCTGCGCCTCCTGCTGGTAGGCCAGGACAGACAACTGCACCACCTTTGTCAGGTCTACCGGCGCCCGCTGGAACTGCAGCTTGCCGCGCTGGAGGCGGGAGAGGTCGATGAGGTCGTTCACCAGGCGGGCCTGCAGCGTGGCGTTGCGGTCGATGATCTCCAGGGCGTGCAAGACTCGGCCATCCTGGCTGATGGAGCGGCGAAGCAGCGCGATCCCACTGCTGATCGCGTTGAGCGGCGTGCGCAGCTCGTGGGAGACGAGGGAGACGAACTGATCCTTCGCCTGGTTGGCCTCCTCGGCCTCGGTGCGGGCCTTCTGCTCCGCCGCGTAGAGGCGGGCGTTGTCCAGCGCCAGGGCCGTGCGGTGGGCAAACAGGTCCACCACCTCCGCGTCTTCCCGGGTGAAGCGCGGGTGGTCTGGGGTCCTGAGGACCATCACGCTGCCCAGGATGCGGCCACGGGCGATCATCGGCACAATGATCGCCGAAGCCACCTCCAGTTGGCGCAGTGCCTCGAGGTGGCGCTCGTCCTGGGCCATCGCCGTCAGGAACGCATCGGTGGCCTCGGCGATCAGCAGCGGCTGGTGTTCGCGCAGCACCTGGGCCATCGCCGGCAGTTGCTCGAGGACCTCCTTCTGGGGTGGGTAGTCTGCCAGCGGGGCGACCAGCGCCTGCTTGCGCTCATCGGTGCCGTGGACGACAACGCGCCGGAACGAGTCATCGGCGGTCACCAGGTCCACGATGCAGTAGTCGGCATAGCGCGTGGTGGCGGCGCGGGCGGCCTGCCGCAGCACGTCCTCCTCCGAGAGGACGCCGGCCAGCACCGTGCTTAGCTCAGCGATGAGGTGCAGGCGCTGCTCGGCGCGCCGGCTTTCGGTGACGTCCTCGCCGGAGCTAAGCGTGCCGATCACCTTGCCGCTCTCGTCGCGCAGCACGCTGTTGTGCCAGGCGATCAGCCGCTCCTCGCCGCCGCGAGTGAGCACCGGGTGCGCGAAGAACTCGAACGACTGGAGCGCCGTCGGGTCACCGCTCAAGAGCTGCTGGAAGGCGGCGCGGATGCGGCGCCGGTCGCGTCTGGGCACCGTCACCTCGAACCAGTCCTTGCCGAGCATCTCCTCGGGGGGGATGCCAAGCAGATCACTGCCGCGGCGGTTCAGCAGCGTCACCCGACCCTCGGTATCGAGGGCAATGAAGCTGGCGCCAGCCAGGTCGAGGTAACGCTGGGCCCGGTCGCGCTCCGCACGCAGCGCCTCCTCCACCTGCTTGCGCGCGGTGATGTCTGCCACGGCGCCGAAGCCCCCGGTGACGTTGCCATCTGCGTCGAACTCCAGCTCGGCCATCTCGTGAACCCACTTGGTGACGCCGTCCACGACGATGCGGTGCTCGGTGTCGTAGGGCGCGCCGCGCAGTGCCGCCTGCCACTCGCGATCGATGCGCTCCCGGTCGTCCGGGTGAACGTAGGCGAGAAACAGCTCGTAGGTGACCGGCGTTCCTTCCGGGATACCGAAAATGCGGTAGGTCTCGGCAGACCAGACCAGCGTGTTGTGGCGCACATCGAAGCGCCAGCTTCCGGTTTGGGCCAGGGCCTGGGCGCGGTCGAGGTCGTCGCGGCTCTGGCGCAGCTCCTGCTCCACGCGCTTGTAGTCGGTGAGGTCGTGAAGGATGGCGGTGAAGATGCGGTGCTCCCCGAGACAGGCCTCGCTGACCGCCAGGCGGATCGGGAAGGTGGTGCCATCCTTGCGCTGGGCCAGCACTTCGCGCCCGATGCCGATGATTCGGCGCTTGCCGGTGCGCAGGTAGCGCTCGATGTAGCCCTGGTGCGCGCTGCGGTCGGGCTCGGGGGCGAGGATGGCGACGTTGCGGCCAAGGACCTCTTCCGGCGTGTAGCCGAACATGCGCGCGGCCGCGGGGTTGATCGAGTCGACGATGCCGCGCTCGTCGATGGTGATGATGCCGTCTACCGCCGTCTCGAAGACGACCTGCAGGCGCAGTTCGGTCTCGCGCGCGACGCTTCGTTCGGTCGCGGCGCTCGCGCTCGATCACGTGCGGCAGGCGGGTGAGGGCATCCTTGGAAACGAAATCGTGCGCGCCGGAGCGCATCACCTCCAGGGCGACCTGGTCATCCACCTGGCCGGAGACGAGGATGCAGGGGAGGTTGGGGTCTTTCTCCTGGATGACCTGCAGGGCGGTGAGCGGGTTGAGCTGCGGCAGCACGTAGTCGAGGAGAACCACATCCCACTGCTGGCGGTCGAGAGCCTCCCGCAAGGCGGCGTCGGTATCCACCCGCGTCGCTGCTACGGTCCATCCCGCGTTACGCAGCACGCGCAGGATGAGCAGGGCGTCGTCCTCCGAGTCCTCCACCAGGAGGACCCGGAGCGGCAGTGTAGCCGGTGTGGTTGGCTTCGCTTCCGACGGCATCGCGACCTCATTCCCAGGCCAGTTTACCCATTGTGACGCAGCCAAGTAAGCCAACGATCAGTGTAATTGACACCGCGTGGTCTTGCCGCCGGTCGCAATCAACATAACACACATTATCGGCAGTTGCCGATGGGCTCTAGAGGAGCCCCGACCGTGTTGCCAGGAACAGGTAGGCCTGGGCGTAGCCGACATACGGCGCGAATGCTTGCTGGGCCCACCGCACGGTGGCCCGGTACTCCCGGTCCGTCAGGCCTCCATCTTCCGCTCGGAGTGTCACGCCGGTGGCGGCGCGGATCGCCTCGCGGTAGTGGCGCAGCACGCCGCGCCGCACCCACACGTCAATCGGGAACCCGCACTCCTTCTTTCCTAGCGCCAGCAGCAGCACACAGTCGGCCACCTTCGGACCCACGCCCGGCACCCGCAGCAGCACCTCGCGTGCCACCGGATAAGGCGCGTCTACCAGGCTGCCGAGGTCGATGGCTCCAGACGCCACCAGCCGCGCCGCCTCCAGCACGTAAGCGTCGCGGTATCCCAGCCGGCACGGGGCCAACTCCGCCAGGCGCAGCCCGGCGAGCACCTCCGGCGCCGGGAACGTCTCCACCGTGACGCCGCCCAGTTGGTAGCGCTGTCCAAACAATCGTGCCAGACAGCCGGTCATCTGCTGAATGCGGAAGATGGCGTTGTGGCTGGAGCAGATGAAGGAGACCAGGCCCTCCCAGGGATCCTGCTGTACCACGCGCAGCCCATAGCAGCCGGCGAAGGCGCGCCGCAGCACCGGATCGCGCGACAGGTGGGCGCGGATGGCCGGCAGCGGGTCATCCAGCCCTAGGAAGCGGCGTAGTGCCGCCTCCGGGAGCGGCGCGCCGGCCGTCTCGACCTCCAGAGCCCCGGGCACCACGCGCAAGGCCAGCGCCGTGCCCCGCAGCGCGCCGTACCAGCGCCCGTCGGCCTCCTGCCGCCAGCGGAACACCTGCCCGGTATCGAGCGTGTAATCCAGCCGGATCGGCCCGTTTGCCCCCAGCGCGATTCGCATCATTCCCCCTCTACCCTCTACCCCATCTGCCGCCAGCGCCCCCCGGCGTCGGCGCCCATCCTCCGGCAACACTTCCCCCGCTAGCGCAATCCGCGATACAAGAGTTCAGGAACGTAAGTGTGACCTCCAGCACGCGGGCCGGGACGGAGAGCGGCCTCTCCACCGCGTGATGCGGCGAGCGTGAGGTCGCCCCACCATCCGCAATTCGCGATTCGCAATCCGCAATCCGCGATCCCACACCCCCCGTTTCCCTTTCGCCCCCTGCTCTGGTATAATGTGCCCATGCGACAAACGCCCGGAACCCTCACCGTGCACCCGGTGTCTTTTGGCGTAGGTGCATGACAGGAGAGCACCTGGTGGCCGTGAACCCAGCCACTGAGGCGAGCGATGCCCTGCTGGTGCAGCGCGCGCAGGCCGGCGACGCGGAGTCGTTCCGCGTGCTGTTCGAACGCCACCATCGGCGCATCTACAACGCGGTGTACCCCATCGTGCGCACGGCGGCTGATGCTGAAGACGTCACGCAGGACGCGTTTGTGCGGGCCTATCGGGCGCTGGGTTCCTTGCGCGAAGGCCAGGCGTTCCTCTCGTGGCTCTACCGCATCGCGCTGAACCTGGCACGCAACCACGTGCGCGACCGGCGCGCCTCCCTCTGGGAGTCGCTGGACGAGCAGGTGGTCTGGGGCGAAGAGACGCTGGAGCGGCAGATCGCCGACCCGGGGCCCGGGCCAGCGCAGGCCGCCGAGGAGCACGAGGTGCAGGCGGTGGTGCGAGCCGCCATCGAGGAGCTCTCCCCAGCCCATCGGGAGGTGGTCGTGTTGCACCACCTCCAGGGGGTGCCCGTCGAGGAGATCGCCCGCGTTGTTGGCTGCTCGGTGGGCACGGTCAAATCGCGCCTGGCACGGGCGCGAGACGCACTGAAGCGGAAGCTGAGGAGCTATGTTCTGGCGGAACCGTGATTCGGCGAGGAAGTGTGCGCGCGCCCAGCGCATGCTCAGTGATCGTTCTGCCGGGCTGCTCGGGCCCTATCGCGAGCGTTGGCTACGCCGCCACCTCGCGGAGTGCGACGCCTGCCGGCACGAGGAGGAAGTGCTGGCCCGCGTGCTGATGCTGCTGGACCGAGTGCCGCCGCTGGCTCCCCCACCCGGGCTGTGGTATGGCGTGGAAGCCAAAATCCGTGCCGAGGCCCGTGCCCGCGCCGCTGCTCCCCGCATTCGCTGGAAACCGGTCGGCGCCGCCGCCGCGGCCGGCACCGTTGTCCTCCTGGCAGCCGCCAGTTACTTGCTGCCGGAGCCAGAGCCGGCCGTCACCTTCACCAGGCTGCCGCCCGATAGCCTCGCCTACATTGAGACTCACGCGCTGAACGCCCGCTCCGGTCCGCTGGCCGACCACGTCGGCCTCATCTCCTTTGCCACCGTTGCCGGCCGCCAGCGCGCGGTGGGAGCGTCCGGTTGGTGATCCGGCGGAGCATCCTGGCGATCGTCGTGGGGGCGCTGCTGCTGTCGCTGTTCGTTGCTGCCCGGCGGCACGGCGCTCGCGCTCAAGTGCAGGCGGCAGGGCTGCTGCAATGGGCCGAGCACGCCCAACACACCGTGCCGCACACCGGCCTGCTGGTGACCACCACCTTCCTCGGCACCGCCACGCTCACCTCGGAGGTGCGTATCGCCCGCCTCGGCCCGGGCCGCTGTCGCATCGACTACCTTTCGCCGCCCCTGCAGGGGGTCTACGCCATCGAGGACGGTCACCGGATCTGGCGCTATGACCCCATCCGGGGTGTCGTTTACACCGACGAGCAGCCGATGCGGCAGGTGCTGCACCCGCGCCAGCGTTTCGCGCTGCTGCTGCGCAACTACCTGCCGCTCCTGGCCGGGCGCGCGCGCATCGCCGGCCGTGACGCCTTGCGGCTGGAGCTGGTTCACCGCCGCTCGCGCCAGCGCGCTCGCCTCTTCTGGGTGGATGCCGCCACCGGCCTGATCCTGCGCCACGACGAGTACCAGCACGACGGCGTGCTAAGCGCGCGCACCGCCTACCGTGAGGTTTCCTTCGCGCCGCCGTCCGCCAGGGTGCTGAGGGTGGCGCACCCCGGAGTGCCGGTAGTTCGGCACACGGTTGCTCCCCTTCCGGAGGGGCTGCTTGCCTGGGTGGTGCGCCCCCGCTATGCCCCGCCCGGCTTCGTGTTCGAGGGAGCCTCCGGCAGCCAGTGCGCCTGCTCCTGCGGCCGCCCGGTGGCGCACCTCCACTACTTCGATGGGCTGCGGTCGGTCTCCGTCTTCCAGTGCGGGCACGGCGGGGCCACCGCTGGTGGCCGTGACCCGGTTCCCCTGCCCCACGGCAACCTGGTTCGCGTTGACCGCCGGGGCGCCACCTTCTTCATCATCGGTGACGCCGAGCCGCAGGAGCTGCGCCGCATGGCCGAGTCGCTGCGGTGAAGCGCGGCCACCACCCAACAACAGCGCCCGCGCCAGACTACCGCGTTCTCCCCGGATGAAGGATCGTAGGGGCGTACCGCCGCGCGCCCCTATGCAGACCACGGGTCACTCAGGCAAACGAGTCGAGCAGGCGCTCCAAGACGGCGGCACGCTCCGCGGCGGCAACCGGGCGCACGGCCCCGATCGTCTCGTCGTAGGCGGGGCGCTCCTCGCGGTACCACAGCCCCAGATGCCTCTTCTCTTCCGCCAGAGCCAGATCCAGCGCCCGGACGCGGCTGCTTGGGTCCCAGCCGGCCGGCAGCGGTGCCACGTCCTCCTTCCAGCGGTCGTAGCTGTCGTAGAAGGTGACGCACGGGGAGATCGCCTGGATGAAGGCAAAGCCCCGGTGCTGCAGCGCCAGAACGAGCAGCTCAACGAGCTGGTTGGGCTGGGAGGAGAAGGCGCGCGCCACGAAGGAGCCGCCGTAGGCGAGCACCATCGCCAGTGGGTTGATCGGCAGCTCGTGCACGCCGGCCGGCGCCATTTTCGACATCGAGGGGCTGACGCGCACGGCGGCCATCCCCGGCGGCGTGGTGGGCGACGGCTGCCCCTTCGTCAGGCTGTAGATCTGGTTGTCCATCACCAGGTAGGTGATGTCCACATTGCGCCGAGCCGCGTGTGGCACGTGCCCGCCGCCGATGGCAAAGCCGTCGCCATCCCCACCGACCGCCACCACGGTCAGCTCCGGGTTGGCCAGCTTCACCCCCATCGCCGTCGGCAGCACGCGCCCATGTACCCCATGGAACCCATAGCCCCCCACGAACTCGGGGAGACGCCCCGAGCAGCCGATCCCGGAGACGACGACGATCTGTTTGGGATCCAGATTGAGCTGCGCGAACGCCTTGTACATCGCCGACAGCACCCCGAAGTCGCCGCATCCAGGGCACCACGTTGGCTTCGTCTCACTCCGATAGTCTGCCGCTTTGCGTACTTTGATCGCTTCAGCCATGGTGACCTACCGCCCCTTCGATGAAGCTCAGGATCTCCGTTGCCGTAAACGGCATGCCGCTGTACTTTCCGAGCCGCTGCACCGGCCGGCACAACCGGCTCTGGATGAGGTTGGCAAGCTGCCCGGAGAGGTTCATCTCCACCACCACCGTCTTGTCGACACTCGCCATGAACTCGCTGATCGCCCGCTCCGGCAGCGGCCAGAGCATCTTCGGCACCAGCAGCGCCACGGACAGGCCCTGCTGCTCGGCGGCGGCCAGTGCCTCGCGCACCGGCCCGGTGGTGCCCCCCCAGCAGATCAAGCCCAGCTCCGCCCGCGCGGGGCCAGAGCGCACCACGAAGCCGCGCTCGTTCTCGGCGTTGCCGATCTTGTTCTGACGCTTGCGCATCATCACTTCGTGGGTATGCGCCGAGTAGTCGATGTGCGCGCGCTCGTCGTGCTCCAGGCCGGTGCCCACGAACGGCGTGTCGTGCTCGCCCGGCACCGCCACCGGCGAGATACCATCCGCCGTCAGGGCATAGCGCCGGAAGTCCGTGGTGCCCTCGGCCACGGTGCGGCGGCGCACCAGGGGCACCCGCGCCGGATCCGGCCGGGGCACCGCCTCGGAGCGCTGCGCTAGGTGCTGGTCGCTGAGGAGGATCACCGGGGTCTGATACTTCTCGGCGAGGTTGAAGGCGTGCATCGTGTCGTAGAAGCACTCCTCCACGTTGGTGGGCGCCAGCACGATCCGCGGCGCGTCACCGTGCCGGCCGTAAACCGCCAGGTCGAGGTCGCCCTGTTCGGTGCGGGTGGGCAGGCCGGTGCTGGGGCCGCCGCGCTGAACGTTGATGATCACCGCCGGCAGCTCCTGCATCGTCGCCAGGCCCAGCAACTCCACCATCAGCGCCAGGCCGGGCCCGGAGGTGGCCGTGGCCGCCTTCCGGCCGGCGAAGCTGGCGCCGATCACCGCCGCCAGCGAGCTGATCTCGTCCTCGGATTGGACGACCACCCCGCCGCACGCGGCGAGGTGCTGTGAGAGGAACTCCATGATCTCGCTGGCCGGGGTGATCGGGTAGCCGGCGAAGAACTGCAGCCCCGCCGCCATCGCGCCCAGGGCAACCGCCTGGTTGCCAGTGAGGATCACCCGCGGCGCGGCATCCTGCGGCGCGAGCGGCGCCAGCTTCCCGGCCGCCGGAATGCACTCCTGGGCAAACTGGTAGCCCCGCTCAACCGCCGTCAGGTTGAGCGGCAGCAGGTCGGCACGCTTCTGGAACTTCTGGCGAACGAACGTCTCGGCGAAGCCGCGCGGCACGCCGATCAGGCTGGCCAGCACGGCGAACGCCAGCACGTTCTTCGGGCGCGGGTTGCGGATCTGCTCGCGGATGATCTGGTTGAGCGGCACCGCCACGGCGGTGACGTCCGACCGTTCCGGCGGGCGGCACTCCCCCGGGTCGTAGAGGAGCAGGCCCCCCGACTTGAGGCTGCCGATGTGCCGGTCGTGGTTCTCCTGGTTCCAGGCCATCAGCAGGTCGAGGGCGTCCCCCTGCGAGTGAACCGGGTGGTCGCTCACGCGCAGTTGGACCATCGAGGGTCCACCCTTGATCTCCGCGGGCGGGGTGTTGAAAGAGTAGACGTTGAGGCCCATACGGGCGAAGGCTTGGGAAGCAACGACACCGACGCTGAGGAGCCCTTCCCCGTTCTCTCCTGCAACGCGGATGGTTAGATCGACCGCCATCCCTTCTCTACCTTTCCCCAGTGCGGGCGGGTCGACTCGCGGGGTCTGCGGTGGCACGTCTGCCCTGGTGATGAGGGGCGCTGAAACGCCTATCGGCATTATACCCCCTCACACCCGGTACGTCAACAATAAAGATGCTAAAGTTGCGTTAGCAGGGCGAGGGGTGGCGCCCGGGGGCCACCGGAGAGGGGCTGACGGTGAGATGAGGGACAGGGGTGGGATTCCGCGGCGAACGGCCGCCGCGCTACTCCACGAGGGAGAAACGGAAGGTGCAGGGCTGCTTGCCGACGCTGGCGAGGGCCGAGGTGAGGACTTCCGCCTTCAGCGCGCACCCGAGGGCGTTCTGCAGGTGGTGCTTCACGTGCCCGCCGCAGCAGTAGCAGTAGGTGAGCGACATCGGCTCCTTGGGCAGGGCCAGGCAGGCACAGCGGTAATGGTCGAGGCCCTCGGGGGCAAAGCGGACGAGTACCCGGCCGTCTTCTTCCAGCGTGACGCTGTGGCCGAAGACGAGCGTCGCCGCGTTGGCCGCCGCCACCCGCTCCGCCAGGCTCCCGCCCCGCTTCCCGATTGCCTTCGACTGCTTGCCGCGCTCCCCGGCGAGGCAGCAGGCGCACGCCTCTCGGATGGCGTGCCGTGTCTCTTCGTCGAGGAGCGCGTCCATGCGCTGCATCGCCTGCCGCAGCCACTCGGTCTTCACCTGCGGCTTGCTCCTCCTCAGGATCGCCTCGCCGCCCTCCAGGATGCGCGCGCTGACCTCCGGCGGTACCCCTGCCCTTTCCAGTTCCCGCGCCAGGGTGGCGATTCGGCCATATTCGTAAGTTGCCATCGTCTCTCTCCTAGTCACACCGGCAGGCCAAGGCGCGCGAACTGCTCGGGCGGGGCGTCGTTCTCGCGCATCAGGCGCACCAGGTGCCCGATCATGTACTCCTCGACCGCTGGATCCTCCATCGGGTGTTCCTGCTTCGGGTCGGCCTGCAGATCGAACAGCAGCGTGCCGAACGCGTGGGGGTTCACCCAGCTTCGTCCGGGCACCTTCAGGGTGCGGCAGCCCTTGGTGAAGGGGAACGGCTCCGCAAGCTCGAGGTCCCGCAGCTCCTCCACGCCGAAGGTGTGCCGCATGTGCGTCGGCATCAGGGTGTACTCGTACAGCGGCGCGTTGGTGGCGTCCTTTGGCCCGCGCATGTACACGTAACGCCCGTCGGTGACGTTGACGTGGCCCCCGTGCATCCCAAAGAGAGCTGCCTCGCGCACAGGGGCGTCGCGCGCCACCGTCTCTCCCAGTGGCTTTCCCTGCATGTCCGGCGGAATCGGTACCCCGAAGTAGTCGAGCAGCGTGGGCGCCAGGTCGATTGTTTGTACCAGAGCGCTGCGCCGCTCGCCGCGAACGCCGCAGCGCGGATCCCAGATGAAGAGCGGCGTGTGTGCCACCTCGTTGTAGAACGGCTGCACGCACTTCGCCCACCAGTCGTGCTCGCCCAGGAGGAAGCCGTGGTCGGTGTTGACGATGAGGAGCGTGTCCTTCCAGAGGTCCAGCTCATCCATCGCGTCGAGGACGCGGCCCAGGTAGGCATCGCACATGCTCACCAGGGCGGCGTTCTCATAGCGGCAGTGCTGCACCTGCTCCGGCGTTTCGGTGACGCGGGCGTAGACCGGCCAGTCGAAGTGGGGGCCATCGTAGTCGTGCGGGTAGAGCTCCTTATAGCGCTGCGGGCTGAAGTATGGCTCGTGGGGGTCGAACGTCTCCAGGTGGAGGAACCAGTTGTCGTGCGTATGGTTGGCGCGCAAGAACTCCAGGCCCAGGGCGAAGGTCTTCGGCTGAGGCTGATCCTCCTCGCGCGGCATGGCGCGACGGTTGATGAAGTCCTGGCGGTCCCAGGCGCCGTGGCTGTGCACCATCTCGGGGAGCGGCACCTCGCCCAGGTCGGCCTTCCAGGGATCGCCTTCCTGACCGCGCACGGCCTCCCAGGTGGAGTAGCGCGTGTGGTAGTTGCCCCCGCCCTCTTCCCAGTAGTGGTAGTGGTCGCTGACCAGGTGGGTATACACGCCGGCGTTCTTCAGGATCTCGGGCATCGAGTCGTCGAACGGCTCGAGCGGGCCCCAGCTTCGGTGCAAGAAGTTGTAGCGTCCGGTGTGCAGTTCCCGCCGCGCCGGCATGCACGGCATGCTGCCGACGTAGCTGTTCTCGAAGGTGACGGCCCGCTGCGAGAGGCGCTGGAAGTTGGGGGCGTGCACCCACTCGCACCCGTAGGGCGGCAGCATCCGCCGGTTCAGCGAGTCGAACATCACCAGGATCGCCTTCATGCGTAGCTCCCCAACTCCTTGGCCAGGGCGACGATCTTGCCGAAGTTCTCCAGGCTGACGCTGGAGGGCACCGAGTGGTCGGAGGAAAAGATGTAGCCGCCGCGCTCCTTCAGGATCGGCACCACGCGCCGCATCTCCGCCTCCAGTGCCTCGAAGTCGTCCCACAGCACCGCGTTGATGCCGCCGTGCAGAAGTAGGCGGTCGCCGAACTCCCGCTTCAGGCCGACTGGGTCCATGCCTGCCTTCACCTCCAGCGGGTTGAGGCCGTCGAGGCCGATCTCCACCAGGTCAGGCACGAACGGCATGATGTTGCCGCAGGAATGCAGCTCCGCCTTCACCCCTTTCGCGTGCGCCCACTCGATGGCGCGCCGCTGCACCGGCTTCAGTAGCTCGCGGTAGGTCTTCAGTGAGAAGAAGGTGTGGTATTTGTAGCCCATGTCGTCGCACCAGGTGATGCTGTCGAAATGGTAGCCTGCTTCCCACACGCGGTCCAGCAGCGCCAGGTTCAGATCGAGGCAGGTGTTGAACATGTCGAGGCACCACTCCGGGTCCTCCGCCATCGCCACCAGCAGGCGCTCGGTGCCGACCACCCACGAGTGCATCACATCGAAGCCGAAGAAGAGCCCCGCCTGGATCCAGCACCCGGACTCGCGCCAGCTTCGGTAGTGCGCCTTCAGGTGCTCCCAGGGGATGCGGTCGTCGGCGGGCGTCATGCGCTCCTTCGCCTGTGCCCAACTGTCGCGGTCCACTATGGTATGGCTGATGAAGTCCGGCGTCGAGGCGATGTGCTTCCAGTTCTTCAGGGTGACGCCCCAGGGCGTGGTGCTGACGACGTACTCCTCCGTCTGCTCCACCACGGCGCTTGGGTAGCGCGGCGAGATATCCACGCCGATGCCCGCCACCCGGTCCAGGTCGAAGTAGTCGACGTAGCTCACGTCCTTCGGCATGCCCTCGCGCTGCCACCGCTCGATGGTGGCGCCCCACGGCCCATCGATGATCGGCACGCGGTCGGCCTCCTGATGGTCGAACATGCGCCGGAAGCGCTCGTATGAGGTCATCGCTCGCACTCCTATGCCAGGATGCCCGCGAAGCGCTCGGCGCTCATCTCCGCGCGCTCGTCGGCGGACATCGGGATGTGGTCGTAGATATCCAGCGCCTTCGCCCAGTACTCGCGGCGGATGCGCTCTCGGTCGGGGCTCGGGCCGGCCATCTCCAGGAAGCGGCGCGCGAACCACAGCAGGTCCTGCCGGTACGTCTCCGGATCCGGGAAGAGCGGCAGCGTACAC
>JAAZEB010000140.1 GCA_012512505.1 Armatimonadota bacterium
ACTCCCCCCAACCTTGGGGGGCCGGGGGGGCCAACGAGCCCTACTCCCCCCGATCTCGGGGGGCTGGGGGGGCCGCAGGAGGTATCGCGTGCTTGCCTCGCGAACCGATGGGGAAATCGCCCGACTGCTGCCGGGGAGGCAGCACTGCCCGGGGCGCACGCCTGAGGTGACGCGATGCCCAAGCTATTCCGCTCTTGCTTGCTTTCCGGTCGTCTTGCCGGCGCCGTGCTGGCGCTGGCGCTGCTCTCACTGGGGCCACAGCCAGCGCGCTCCGGTGCCGCGCCCCTGCTGTCGCTGATTGATGGCGGCAGCTTCGAGGCGGACGCGGCTGCCTGGTCGCTGGCGCCCGGGGCGCGGGTGGAGCCCGCCGCGGATGCCCCGCATGGCCGTCGCGCCCTCTGCATTACCAGTGGGCAGGCGATGCAGGACGTGTTGGACCTGAAGCCCGGCGCCACCTACACGATCGCCGCCTCCTACCGCGCCCAAGAGGTGCGCCCCACCGGCGCCAAGGGCTACGCCTATATCGCCGTCTACCAACTCGACCCGTTCGGCGACATTTCCGCCTACCACGACTTCGTGCAGTTCACCGGCACCTGCGACTGGCAGCGGGCCAGCTACACCTTCGAGGTGGAGCCGGACGCGCGGACCATCAGCATTCGTGCTGGCCTCTTCCAGGCCGAGGGCACCCTCTGGCTGGACGCGTTCACCCTCGTGGAGGGCGCGCAGCCTGCCGCGTTCGCGTCCGTTACGGAACAGGAGGCGGTTGTGGCAGCGATCCCCGGTCTCACTCCCTCGCCCAAGGGCAACGTCGCCATCTTGCGTGACGACTTCCCGCTTCAGGCTTCCCCGATCTCGGGGGAGAGCGCCCCTGCCGACCCGGAGCTGCTGGCGCAGGTGCTGCGGCAGGCCGGCTTCGGCGTGGCGTTCCTGAGCGCCGACCAGTTGGCCGACCGCAGGATGCTCACCCGCGAGACATTCGACGTGTTGGTGCTTCCCTACGGCCCGGTCTTCCCGGTGAAGGCGGCCGACAACTTCCGCCGCTTCCTGCGCCGCGGCGGCAAGTTCATCAGCACCGGCGGCTATGCCTTCGATCACTTGCTGGAGAAGCGCGACGGCCAGTGGCAGAAGCCGGCACCACCCCCGGCGCCGCCGGTCGAGGACGCGCGCTGGCACTACCAGTTCCCGGCCGATGAGCTGCGCGGCAAGGGCACCCTCACCTTCACCGGCCAGTTGCGCACCCTCAACATCGCCGGCGAGGGCTTCGCCTTCTTCGCCGTCTACCAGTACGCCGCCGACGGCAGCCTCGTCACCTTCCACGACATCTGCCAGATCCGTGGATCGACCGACTGGTCGGCGCACCGCTACGAGTTCGATGTGCATGAGAAGGCGGCGGTGGTAGACCTGCACGCCGGCCTCTTCCGCTGCCGTGGCGTGGCCTGGATCGACGACATCACCCTCACCGATGCCACCGGGCAGGTGCTGCTGCGCAGCGGCTTTGAGGAGGAGTGGCCGGTGGACGCGCGCCAGCCGCGCAACTGGTGGCGCTCCGTGGCGGAGAACTGCCTGCTGGACCGCCAGGGCGGCCGGGAGGGGGGCGCGGCCCTCAAGGTGCGCCTTAGCTACTTCTACTTCAGCCCGGCCGGGGAGCGCCTCAACACCCGCCACGGCCGGCCTGGCGACGGCCTGGAAGTTGCCCCCACCCAACTCGGCGTCTTCCAGCCCGACTTTCGTCTGGAGCGCGCCGTCGCCTTGCGCCCGGCCCCTGAGAGCGCGGGGGTGTGGGGCCAGGAGCGGGTGCGGGAATGGACGCGCCGCGGCCGCGCCTCCCGCGCCACCCCTCTGGAAGGCTATGCCGCCATCGGCGCCATCGGTTCCAGCGCCCGGTGGCTGCCGCTGCTCGACGCGCAAGATCGCTACGGGCGCTCGCGCGGGCCGGCTGGCGGCCTGATACGCCACTATGGTGGCACCTACGCTAGATCGTCGTGGGCTTACTTCGGGGTGACCAACCAAGACCTCTTCGCTGCCGACGCCTTCCCCGGGCCGGCCGGCCTGGTGGCGCTGGTGACCGATCTGGTACGCGACACCTACCTGGCGCGTGTGCTGCCGGAGCCGGCCTGCGTGCGCCCTGGGGAAGAGGCCACGCTCAAGGCGACCGTGTTCAACGGCGGCCGGCAGGAGCGCCGGGTGCGCGTCGCCTTCAGTTTCTTTGCCGAGGGGAAGCGCCGCGCCGCCCATACCGCCGTGGTGACCACCGAGGCGGCGCCGGGGCAGAGCACGGAGGCGGCGGTGCGCTGGCAGCCCCCGGCAGACGGTTCGGACTACTACCGCGTGGTGTGCCGCCTCTCTGAGGGCGGCCGGACCATCGATGAGCTGGAAAGCGGCCTGGTGGTCTGGAACCCGGCGGTGGTGGCCAGGGGCCCGCGCCTCTCCCTGCGTGACAACTACCTGCACTTCGGGGAGACGCCGCGCTTCCTCTTCGGTACTGACGACTGGGGCTACGTCTTCTTCGAGGACCGCGAGACGCCGGCGCAGTGGCGCTTCGACGCGGCGCAGCGGCGCGACTTCGGCGTGCAGATCTACGAGAACCTGCAGTTGGGGATGCCGGCCACCCCGGAGGCGCGCGAGGCGTTCTTCCGCAAGTGTGACGGCGTAGTGCAGCTCGCCCAGAAGTACGGGCAGGTCTACTTCGCCGGGTTACTGATCGGGGCGAACGTGGCCGCCAGCGACGAGGAGCTGGCCCGGCAGACGGCCTGGTGTGCCGAGTTTGCCCGCCGCTATCGCGACGTGCCGGGCCTCATCTACTACCCGAACGGCGACCTGCGCTGCCGCATTGACGACGCCGTCACCCCCCAGTGGAACCAGTTCCTGAAGGAACGCTATGGCTCCGACGAGGCGCTGCGCGCCGCCTGGGGCGAGTTCGCTCCCAAGGAGCCGCTGGGGCAGATCCCCGTCGTCGAGTATCACGGCAATGCCTGGGACGACGTGCGCGCCTACGACATGAACCTCTTCCGCGGCTGGTTGATCCGCCGCTGGAACAGCGCCCTGATCCGGGCCATCCGGGCTGAGGACCCCGATGCCCTCACCTCCTGCGAGTTCTACCAGCTCCCCCACGAGGGCGTCGATGTCCCCGAGGGGATCGGCGAGTTGGACCTGAGTAACATCGGCTACTTCGACCGGCCGCTGGATGACATCCGTCGCTTCCCCTCGGTGCTGAAGTACAGCGACCAACGTGCCCGCGGCAAGTCGCTTGGCCCCGGCGAGTACGGGGTGAAAACACACCCGGCCTGGGGCGATGGTGCCGACTACGGCTACCACATCACCCGCACGCCTGAGCAGGCGATGGATCTCTTCCTGGCGGTGCCACACTACGCGCTTGGCGTGGGCGCCTCCCGCATCCACAACTGGTGCTGGAAGGATTGCTCGCACCGCGTCTTCCCCTGGGGAATGGTCTACCCGGGCAATGGCGTGGCGAAGGAGATCCTGCGTGCCCACCGGGCGCAGAGCCTTCTCTTCCGGCAGTTTGAGCCGGTCTACCACGAGCCAGAGGTGTACGTGGTGACCGCGGACGCGCACCGCCTGGGCGGGCAGAAGTTCCGGGTGATCGAGGGGATCCTGCGCGGCATCCACCTGGCGACCGCCGCGCACGTGGAGAACCTGGGCGTGCTAAACGAGCGCAACCTGGCCGCCGGCGCGGAGATCCCTGCCAGCGCCAAGGTGCTCTTCTATCCGCTTCCCTACTGCCCCTCCGATGCCGCCTGCCAGAAGCTGCTTGCCTGGGTGCGTGCCGGCGGCACCCTCTACCTGTCGGGCGACATCTCCTACGACGAGAACCGGCAGCGTACCCGCACGGCACGCCTGGAGGAGCTGTGCGGGGTGCGCTTCATCGGCGAGCGGTACCCGAACATCGCCTACGGCGACGCGGCGCCGGTAGCCCTGGCCGGCCGCGACGGCTGGAACTTCGCGCCGGGCCACCCGGGCCTGCACCTGGAACCGGCCGGCGCCCAGGTGATCGCCACCGCCGCGGATGGCGCCCCGGCCGCCGTGCTGCACACCGTCGGTGCCGGCCGGGTGGTCTTCCTTGCCGAGCCGATGGAGCTGCACTCGACCGCCGAGACGCTGGCCACGGACGTAGGTGTCTACCGCAAGGTGCTGGCACTGGCCGGCGTTCAGCCCCTGGCGATCACCCCGGATGACCCGCTGCTGCACGTCTTCCGGGTGCCCCTGAAGGACGGCGGCAGCGTCTACGTCCTCTTCAACGCCGACGAGAGCAAGCCGGAGCGCGAGGTGACGCTGGCAATCCGGCCCCCCCAACCCGGGGGCTTGGGAGAGCCGCCCTCTGGCCTCACGTGCGTCTTGTCCAAGCAGCGCCCGGGGTTGGTCTGGATTGATGGGGCGGGCCGGCTGCGCGCCGTGGAGGCCGGCCGGCGAGTGAGTAGCGGCGACCAGGTGCTGCTGGAGTGCTTGGGGCAGACGATCCTCTTCAGCGCCGATGGCCAGGACCTGCGCGAGAGCCGGGCGGTGGTGGTGCTGCCCCTGGCGGCCGGCTCGGCCCAGGTGGCTGCCGGTGGCGTGAGCGGCACGCCCGCGGCTGAGGTAGGCGAGGTGTGCGAAGGTCGGTGGCGCCGCTACGAGGGGCTGCCGGTGCGCCTCAGCGGCGGCCTGGCCGCGCTGCGCGTTCCCGGCGAAGCCGCCGGCAGCATCCTTCTGGTCGGTAGCGCGCGCCACCTCCCCGCGGCACGCAAGCAAGTTCAGACGCTGATGACCCAATAAGGGGTGCCGTTGGCGGGACGCCCCTGACGATGGGGACAAGCACTCTGAAGGGCGCTGAGCCGGTGCATTGCGCCCGCACGATATCGCGGAGCCGGCTTTTAGCCGGCTTGTCCCCAGGACAGGGTGGTCCTTTAGGGCTACCCGCCCGGGGCCACCCGCCCGGGACCACCCACCCATGCCCCCCGCGCGTGGCCTTGCCCGGTCAGGCTGGGGCGGCGACGAAGGGGTGGATGGTGAATAGCTGCAGGTCGCGTCGGGCCTGGCGGCCGGTGCCGGCATCCAGGGCGGCAAGGAAGGCCTCGAACACCTCTCCCGGCCGCAGGTGGCCTACCTCCGCGCGCGTGGCCTCCTCCTCCGCGGGCGGCACTTCGCCCAGCAGCAGCAGGATCCGCTTGCGGGCACGGTCGAGCAGCCCGGCCAGATACTCCCCCGGCTCGAAGAGCTCCCGCGCGCAGCGGCGCGCGGCGAGGAGCCAGGTGAGACCGAAGTCGTCCTCAGAGACCTCCATTGCCATGCGCGCCCGTACCAGGTGCCACACGGTGCGTAGGTAGGCGTCTTCTTGGAGGGCAGCACGCAGGTCGTAGAGGCGGGTTACCTCCGCCTGGTAGTGGGCACGCTCCGCCGCCGACAGACAGTCGAGGCGGGGGAGGGTCTGCTTCAGGTTTTCACGGTGGGAGGTGCTGAGCGAGCGCTCCGGGTCGATGCGGACCGCCTCCTGGAGCAGGGCGCACAAGGCGATGAAGAGAGCGATGCGCTGCTGCAGCCGTGGCTCGCGGGCGCGGCGGGCGGCATCGTCGAAGCGGCGCCGGGCCTCGCGGAAGGCCCAGGCGTTCAGGGCGCGCACGCCTCCCTGAAAGATCGTCTCGGCCAGGCTTTCCTGGGGGTTGTAGGTGCCGCCCGGCAGGGCCAGTGCCGCGTTCAGGCGCTCGGCCGCCAGCACGCGGGCGATCAACTCTTCCGGCCCGGCGTCGGCCGGCACCGTCACCGCCGGGTCCTCTCCCCGGAAGCGGCGGGCACGGATCTCCTCCACCAGGGCTTCCGCGCGTTGGTCTATCGTGGGGCCCATGCGCCAGTTCCCCCTTTCTGTGGCGAGGCCTCCCTGCTACTGCTGCGGCGCGGAGGCGCGGGCGAGGAGGGCAACGGCAGCCGCCTCCACCTCCTCCACGGTGATGGCGCGCATGCACTCGCGCTCCTGGCACACCGGCCGGCGCCAGTGCGGCGCGCAGCGGCAGTGATGGCGGATGATGGTGTGCACGGTGCCGTAAGGCCCGTAGTACTCCGGCTCTGTCGGCCCGAAGAGGGCCACTGTGGGCGTCTTCATCGCCGCGGCGATGTGCATCGGGCCGGTGTCGGCACTCACGAAAAGGGCACAGGCGCGCAGCACCTCGGCGGCCACCTTCAGGTCGATCCGGCCAGACAGGTCGGCCGCCTGCTGCTCCATGGCCGCCTGCATCCTCTGCACGTAGGGGCGGTCGGCGGCGCTGCCGAGCACCACAACGCGGCAGCCGTGCCGGGCGATGAGCCGGTCGGCGAGGGCGGCAAAGCGCTCCACCAGCCAGCATTTCTGCATCCGGCCGGCCGTCAGCGACAGGGCGACCAGCGGGCCGGGGCCCGGGGCTGCCTCCGTCAGGAGCGCCCGGGCGGCGGCGGCGTGCTCCGGCCCGCACGGTAGGAGCATCTCGCGGTGCGGCACCGGGATGCCGATCTCCTCCAGGGCCGCGGCGTAGAAATCGACTCGGTGGACGGCGGTGGGCGGGGGCTGGACGACGCGGTTGTAGGCGAGGCGGCTCCCCTCGCGGGCGTTGGCCAGGCCCACCCGCACCGGCGCGCGCGAGGCGAGCGTTACCAGAGCGCTGCGCGCCAGGCCGTGCAGGTCAATCGTCCAGTCGAAGGCTGGATGCCTGCGCGTCTGCGTCCAGTAGCTCAGCAGATCGACCAACTGCCAGGAGTCGCGCTGCGTCACGAGCAGGTCGTCAAGGTAGGGGTTACCTTCCACGACGTCGGCGCAGCGCCGGTCGATAGCCCAGGTGAGGTGGGCCTGGGGGAAGGCCTCGCGGAGGGCGCGTGCGACCGGAGTGGCCATCAGCACGTCGCCAATCGAACTCATCTTGACTACCAGGATCCTGCGTGGTGGTTTCATCGAGGCGGCATCCGGGCGGCGACGGCGGCGAGCACGCGCTCGCGGAGCGAGTCTTCGCCGGCGGTGAACTGCAAGCGAATCGAAAGCACCCACAGGGGCAGCGGCGTGGTGACCGCCGCGCTGCCCTGGTACTGGCCGAGCTTCACCGCGTCCTTGTCGGTGGTGACGATGGCGGCGGCTCCCACGCGCGCGGCCAGCTCCCCGGCGGAGCGGAGAACGGCTGGCGAGTAGGGATGGTGGTCACGGAGGCGGGCAGGGTGAACGCGCGCGCCCAGGCTCCCCAGCAGTGCCTCGAAGCCCTCCGGGTTGCCGATGGCCGAGAGGGCGACCACCCCGACGCCCTGCAGGCTTTCCAGCGGCAGCTCGTCGCCGGTGGCCAGGTCCCACAGGCGGCTGGGCACGCGGTGCGCCTCGGCGAGCATGGCGGCGGGGGCCAGGGTATCCAGGCGTTGGCGCAGCGCCGCCAGGGCTTCCGGGTCGGCGCGGTCGGGCTCCATCAGCACCACCGCGTGGGCGCGGCGGAGGCTGGTGGCGGGCTCTCGCAGCATGCCGCGCGGCAGCACAAAGCCGTTGTCAAAGGGACGAGCGCTGTCCAGCAGCACAATGTCCAGGTCCTTCTCCAGGTTCCACACCTGGAAGCCGTCGTCTAGCAAACAGACGTCGGCGCCAAACTGCTCGACGGCGGCACGGGCGGTCACCGGCCGGCGGCGCCCGATCAACACCGGCGTATCGGCCAGGTGGCGGGCGAGCATCACCGGCTCGTCGCCACCCTCCTCCGGGCCGAGCAGCAAGCGCTGTCCGTCGGAGACGACGCGCACCGCGGGGGTGCCGCGCGCGCCGTAGCCTCGGCTCAAGATCGCCGGCTGGTAGCCGGCATCGCGCAGCCAGCGGGCGATGGCGGCGGTGACCGTGCTTTTGCCGGTGCCGCCCACCGTCACGTTGCCGATTCCGATCACCGGGCAGGGGGCGCGCTCGCGGCGCAGCAGGCCGGCGCGGTGTGCCAGGGCGGAGGTGGTGGTGGCCCCCAGGTAAAGCCAGGAGAGAACACGCAGGCCGGTGCGGATCCCGCCGGCCAGCGGACCAGTGGCCTCGCCGCCGGCCACCCGCAGCAGATAGGGGGCCGCGGCCGAAGACACTGGCACCGGCAGGGGCGCGGTCGGAGTAGCTTCTTCAGCTCTCAACGCTCACCTCGTGCGTTCCTGCCCTCCACCGCGCAGTTTCCCTCCGTAATCTGCAGCAGGCGCGCGGCCTCCTCGGCGCACCGCTCGGAAGCCCCACGCCGAGAGGTCACAAACCCCACCGCTCTCTCAGCATACCCATTCTGGGGGCCCATCTCACCCATCAACTGCTCGGCACGCCGGGCCAGCTCCGCGGGCCCGGAAACCTCCCAGGCCACCCCGGCAGCCAGCGCCTCCTCCACGATCTCCCGCTGCCGATGCGTGTACGGCCCCAGCAGCACCGGCTTGCCGGCGATGAGCGGCTGCAGAATGTCGTGCCCGCCGACCGGCACCAGGCTGCCGCCCAGAAAAACGACGGTAGCCAGGGAGAACACGCCTGCCAGTTCGCCCATCGTATCGAGCAGGATGACCGCCTCCGCCGGGATTGGGTCTCCCTCCGGCGGCGCGTCGGCCGGCTTGTCGCCGCCGTCGAGGTCGCCGCGAAGCTGGCTGCGCCGCACCACCGGCAGGCCGGCGCCACGCACCAGTGCCTCTACGTCGCCGGCGCGCTGGGGGTGGCGCGGCGCCAGGATCAGGCGGAACCCGGTGCCGTCGGCGCGCAGCTTCTGGTAGGCCTCCAGCACCAGCTCTTCCTCGCCCGGGTGGGTGCTGCCGGCCACCAGCACCGGCTCGTCCGGCGAGAGCTGCAGCAGCCGGCGCCACGCCGACGCCTGCGGTGCCGGCAGGGGCTCCGTGGCCTGGTCATACTTGACGTTGCCCGCCACCCGCACCCGGTCGCCCGGGGCCTCCAACGCCAGCGCCCGTGCCTTCACCGCCTCGGAGCTAACGCAGATGGTGGAGAGGTTGGCGAAGATCCAGCGGTAGAGGAACGGCACCCAGCGGCCGCGGCGCAGCGTGCGGTCGGAAACGTAGCCGTTCGCCAGCATCGCCGGGACGCCGCGGTCGGCCGCTGCCTGCAGTAGGTTAGGCCACAGGTCGGATTCCACCAGCACGAAAAGGCGGGGCTGCACCCGGTCCATGGCGCGCGCCACCGCCCAGGGGAAGTCGTAAGGCACGTAGGCGACGTGGTTGAGCAGGTCGCCCATCCGCTTGATCGCCGTGGCCCGGCCCTCGGGCGTGCCGGCGGTGTAGAGGATGTGGGCGTCCGGGAGGCGCGCGCGCAAAGCACGCACCACCGCCTCCGCCGCCACCGCCTCCCCGGCCGACACGGCGTGGACCCAGATCGTCTGCCGGCCGCGCAGCACCGGCAGATAGCCCATCCGCTCGCCCCAGCCCTCACGCGACTTGCCGCGCATCCACCGGTAGGCGATGTAGCAGAGGAGCACCGGCATGGCGATCACCAGCGCTGCGTTGTAGAGCACACGGATCGCTCGCCCCCGCTGCTCCGTCCTCGCCGCCCTCACTCCGGGTTCCCCCTGTCACCGACGGCCCCACCCAGGCCAGCCTCGTACAGCCGCGCGTAGATTCCGTTGCGCCGCACCAGCTCCTCGTGCGAGCCTTGCTCCTGAACCCGGCCGTTGCCCAGCACCAGGATGCGGTTTGCCTTGCGCACCGTCGACAAACGGTGGGCGATGATGATCGTGGTGCGCCCCTGCATCAGCTTGTCCAACGCCTCCTGCACCAGCGCCTCCGACTCCGCGTCCAGGGCCGAGGTGGCCTCGTCCAGGATCAGGATGCGCGGGTCTTTCAGCAAGGCGCGGGCAATGGCGATGCGCTGTCGCTGCCCCCCGGAGAGGGTGACGCCCCGCTCGCCCACCACGGTGTCGTAACCATCCGGCTGCTGCACGATGAAGGCGTGGGCGTTGGCTGCCCGCGCCGCCTCGGTGATCTCCGCGTCGGTGGCATCCGGCCGGCCGTAGGCGATGTTCTCGCGGATGGTGCCGGAGAAGAGGATCGTTTCCTGGGCAACGATGCCGATGTGCGCTCGCAGCGAGCGCGTCGTCACCTGGCGCACGTCATGTCCATCCACGCGCACGGCGCCGCCGGTGACGTCGTAGAAGCGCGGGATGAGCGTGGCTACCGTGCTCTTGCCGACCCCGCTGGGGCCAACCAACGCCACCGCCTCCCCGGGCTGTGCCTCGAAAGTGAGGCCGTCCAGCACCGGTTCGCCGCCGGCGTAGGCGAAATGCACATTGTCGAAGGCGATGTGCCCCGCGACCTGGTCCAGCTCCACGGCCGTGGGGGCATCGCGAATCTCCGACTGGGTGTCCAACACCGAGAAGATCCGTTGGGCGGCGCCATAGATCCGGTCGCGGTACATCGACAGGCGGCTGACCTGCTGGATCCCCTGGGTAATCGAGAGGGTGATGGAGAAGATGACCATCAGGCTGGAGAGCGCCAGCCGCTCGTTGGCGATCTCGAAGCCGCCGTACCAGAGGATGAAGGCGACCGAGGTGGCGCCCAGCAGCTCGACGGTGGGCCGCAAGGCCGCGTTGATCCGCACCACCCGCATGCTGCCATGGTAGGTGCGCCGGCTTTCCTCGCGAAAGCGCTGTGCCTCCCGCTCTTCGGCGCCAAACGACTGTATCACCCGGATGGCGCTCAGCGCCTCGGTAGCCAGGGCGCTGGTGTCGCTCAGGCTCTTCTGGATCGCCTCGCCGGCGCGGCGCATCCGCCGGCCGGCCGCGGAAATCGCCGTCCCGATCAGCAGCAGCGAGACGATGGTGACGAGCGCCATCCGCCAGTTGAGGTAGAGCATCACCACCACCCCGCCCACCACCGTGGCGGGGCCGATCACCCCCTCCATCAGGGCGACCGTGACCGTCTGCTGCAGCAGCGGCACGTCACTGGCGATCGTGGCGGTCAGGCCGCCCGTCTTGCGGTTCTCGAAGAAGCCCAGCGACAGCCCCTGCATGTGCCCGAAAAGGGTGTTTCGCAGGCGCTCGGCCACGCGCTCGGCCACGCTGGAGAGGAGGTAGACCTGACCGTAGTACGACACCCCCTTCAGCAGGAAGACCACCGGCGTGCAGAGGGCGCAGAGGGTAACCACGCGCAGGTTGCCCTGCTGTAGGGCATCCACCATCTTCTTGATCAGCACGGCGTTGCCCAGCACGGCAAACGCCGCCACCAGCACGCCACAGAGACACCCAAGCACGATCCGCCGGCCATGCAGGCGGGTGTAATCCCACAGCCGCCACACCGGGTCGTGGGCGACGTCGCCGCCGGGTCGCCTGGCACACAGCAACCGCCACAGGAGCAGCACGCCCGCTCCTGCCTTCTTCGGGCGCGGCTTCACCACCATAGCCGTGTCCCGTAGATCGCCGCCAGCAGCCCAACGCACACGGCGTTTACCCCTTCACTATCACAGCGGATGGCTTGCTGCCAGGAGAAGTGGCCGCCACTGTTGGGCCGCACGCAGAGGCGCGGCCACAGGCGCGGCACTTGCCGGCAGTACTCCTCAAACTGCGCGCCAAAGCGCGCGCGCAAGTAGCGCTCTTCGGCGGCGATGCTCAACCCGTGCGTCACAGCAAATACCAACACCAGCAGCGCCGCCAGCTCCCACCGTCCCGACATTGCCCCCCACCCGCAGGTGATCAACAGGCTACCCAGGTAGAGGGGGTTGCGCACGTGGGCGTAAGGGCCCGTCGTGGTGAGCTGCGTCGCCTTCACGATGTAGCCGGCCGACCAGAAGCGGAGCGCCTGCCCCAGCAGCACCAGCAGCACGCCGATGGCGTAGGGCACCGGCCGGGGGTGTGCCCCGAGAAGAACCAGGACCGGCAGCACCACCAGCAGCAAGGTGCGGCGGCGGATGAGGTAAACCCGCAGCTTCGCCGCCCCTGTCACCTCCGACAGCCTCAAGGTTTCGGCGTATCCTCTGTGCTCCTCAGCCACCTTCGGCCGCCCCAATCTCCAGGATCCGCGCCGCGGCCATGCGGATGGTGCCTGGTTGTCCGAGCATGTTCCTCAGTGCGTGCGCGGCCTCCTGCTGTGCCCGGGCCTCCGGGCCGCCGCCGAGGAGTGCCATCAACGCCGCGGCCAGGCGCTCCGGCGTTGCCGCCGTATCGAGGAGCTCCGGGCAGACCAGCGAGCCCAGCAGCAGGTTCGGCAGCCCCACGTACTGGATCCGGTGTTTCACCAGTTGGTACTGCACGCGCATGCCAAACGATCCCCGGTAGGCGATCACCTGCGGCACTCCCAGGATGGCCGCCTCCAGGGTGACCGTGCCAGAGCAGCACAGGGCGGCGTCGGCCACGGCCAGGCAGTCGTAGGTGCGCCCGGACAGCAGCAGCACCTCCCGCCGCGGCGCGCCAGCAGGGTTTGCCCCGGCTGGATCCGCCGGCGCCACGGATGGGTGGCCCCCGCCAGGGCCGGAGGCCTCGGCGCCGCCGGCCACTTCTCTGGCTTGCCAACCGTGCTCCGCCAGGATGCGCGCCACCTGCCGGCGGTCCACCACCTCTGCCAGGCCGAGCACGAAGCGGGCGCGCGGCTGCTGCCGCAGCACCAGGGCGCCGGCATCGAGGAAGGCGGGCAGGAGGTGTTCCACCTCATGCCTCCGGCTGCCCGGAAGGATGCCCACCACGGGGTCCCCCTCGGGGAGGTCCCACACCCGGCGCAGCTCGGCCGCCGGCCGGGAGGGCCGGGCCAGGTCGAGCAGCGGGTGGCCGAAGAACTCGGCGCGGGCGCCGGCCGCGCGCAGGCGCTCGGCATGCCAGGGGAGCTGGGTGCAGAAGACGCTGGCCGCCTGCAGCAGCTTTGGGCTGATCGGCCCCGTCTTGCGCCACGATCCGGGGGCGATGAAGTAGTAGACGGGGATGCCCAGTCGGCGCGCGCAGTAGCCGGCACGCACGTTGAAGGCGCCGCAATCGATCGGCACAAACACATCGGGCGGCTCGCGGCGCAGGCGGGCGCGCAGCGCGGTAAAAGCCGACAGCGCGCGCGGCACCACCCGCAGCGCGTTGACCACGCCGATCGCGCCCCAGGTGCTCGTGTCGCGGAACAACGTCACCCCGGCACGACGCATGCGCGGCCCGCCCATGCCGGTCACCACAACGTCAGGGCAGCGTTCGTGCAGCGCGCGGGTCAACTCCGCACCATACAGGTCGCCGGATGCTTCGCCGGCGGTGATCAATACTCTCACGGGTCGGCAGCCCCAAAGCGTGTGGGGGGATGGCGGTCGCCGTGCAGAGGAGCACGAGGGGAAGGGGGGATGCCAACCGTCACCCTGAAGGAACTCCCCGCCCCCATCCTCGCCTCCTTCCCTCCTCCGGGCCCGCGCGCGGTGCCCATCGGCATCCCTCGCGCTAACGCGGCCGGTCGAGCTGACGGCCGTAACGGCCGTCGCGAATTTGCTGCAGGAACTGGATGAGGTAATCCAACTCCTCGCTGGCCGGCACCTCCGCCGCGACGCGCTCCAGCGCCTGCTGCAAGTTGAGGCCGGAGCGGTAGAGGATGCGGTAGGCGCGCTTGAGCTGGGCGCGCACCTCGGGAGTGACACCCGCCCGGCGCAGGCCCACCACGTTCAGGCCGTACGGCCGCAGCGGCTCTCCTTGCACCAGCATGAACGGCGGCACATCCTGGGCGACGCGCGACATCCCGCCGATCATCGCCATCTTGCCGACGCGGGTGAACTGGTGAACGCCAGCAAAGCCGCCGATCACCACCCGGTCCTCAATGCAGACGTGGCCGCTGATCCCGACGTAGCTGGCGATGGTGACGTTGCTGCCTACCTGCGCGTTGTGACCGACGTGGGCGTAGGCCATCAGCATGTTGTCGTTGCCGATCACCGTCGCGTTCCCCTCGCCCGTGGCGCGGTGGATCGTCACCGCCTCACGCAGGATGGTGCGGTCGCCGATGCGGAGGAACGTCTGCTCCCCCTTGTACTTCGTATCTTGCGGCGGGCCACCGAGGACGGCGCCCGCCATCACCTGGCAGTCTGCCCCGAGGGTAGTGCCTGCTTCAAGGACGACGTGTGGCCCCAGGACTGTTCGGTCGCCAACTCGGACCGCCGCCCCGATGACGCAGAACGGCCCCACCTCTACATCGGTGCCCAGTTCGGCGTCAGGGGCGATGACCGCGGTACTATGGATTGCCATCGTCTGAGTTCTCCGGGGTGTCGTCGCCAGAAACCGTTTCGGGGCGGACGAGGGCGTAGAGGAACTCGCCCTCGGCGGCCAGCTTATCCTCGACGTGCGCGGTGATGCGCACCTTGCCGAACCGCCCCCGGTCCTTCAGCATGTTTACTTCCATTCGCAGGGTGTCGCCGGGAAGCACCGTTTTGTGGAAGCGGACCTTGTCCAGCCCGGCGAAAAGCGCTAGCATCCCCTTGTGCCGCGGATCGGAGAGGAGCAGCACGCCTCCCACCTGGGCCATCGATTCCAGTACCAGCACGCCGGGCATCACCGGGGCGCCGGGGAAGTGGCCGAGGAAGAAGTTCTCGTTGACCGTGACGTTCTTGATCCCCACCGCTCGTTTGCCGATGTCCACTTCCAGGACACGGTCCACCAGCAGGAATGGGTAGCGGTGGGGGAGGATCTTCTGGATTTGTGCGGCGTTCATCGGCGTGGGCCTCCGTTCATACCGACTCCATCTGACGGGCGGCGTCAGTGCCGATCTGGGTGACGAGGGCGATGTTGGTGGCGTGCCCGCCGCGCACGGCGATGACGTGCGCGTGCAGCGGCCGGCCCAGGAGGGCCAGATCGCCCACGAGGTCCAGAATCTTGTGGCGCACGAACTCGTCCGGGAAGCGCAGCGGCGCCAGGATGCGGTCGGGTGCGATGACCACGGTGTTCTCCGGCGACGCGCCGAGGGCCAGGCCGCGGGCCCGCAACTGCTCCGCCCACTCCAGGAAGCCAAAGGTGCGCGCCGGGGCGACCGCCGTGGCGAAACGCTCCGCGGTGATGGCGATGCTCGCTACCTGGGTGCCGACCAGCGGGTGGGGATACTCCAGCACGTAGCTCAGGCGTAGCCCTGGCGCTGGCAGCGCCAGCAGGTGCGCTTCCCCCTCACTCACCCAGACCGGCCGCCGCAGCCGCAACGGCTCGCGCCGGCGGTCCAGTGGTTTGCGCCCGACCGCGAGGATTGCCCGCACGTACTCCACGGCGCTGCCGTCGAGTGCCGGCAACTCCTCGCCTTCCACCACCACCCGCGCGTGGTCCACGCCCAGCGCGCTCAAGGCAGCAAGCAAGTGCTCCGTGGTGGCAACCCGGGCGTCTCCGGCCGCCAGCACGGTGCTGCGTGGCGTGGAGCGCACGGAGGAGAAGCAGGCCGGAATGGTCACGCCTGGGTAGCGGGAGCACTCGAACCGCACGCCTCCGTCTTGAGCCGGGTGTACCGTCACGGCTACTGCCTGCCCCGAGTGGATTCCGATGCCACGAAGGGAGAAGGAGTCGCGTACGGTTGCCTGTTGCTCGCGATCGATGCTGTACACCAGGGATGATTATACCATATTCAGGCAGGCGAAGGAAGCCCCGGCCGCGCGTTGACCTCAGCCGGCCTCCCCGGGCGCCGTGGCACCGCGCTTTCGCCCCACCAGCAGGAGACACTCCGGCAGCCCCTCCAGCGGCGCTTCCTCCCAGGATTGGCGTGCCTCGCCTATCTCCTCCAGGGCCAACAGCTCGCAGCCGGCTTGCAGCAGTGCCGTGACGTAGTCACTCACCGTCCAGTGGAAGTTGTAGCTGGGAAGGGTGCCGGGCGCCAGGCCGGGGGCTTGATCGGCGCGGTCGTACTGGTGCGGGCCACGGTCGTAGTAGGAAAGCTCGCGCTCCAGGCGGTGGACCCCCTGCTTCCAGATCCGCCGGAAGGGGTGGTACTCGTTCACCAGGAGGAGGCCGGCGGGCCGGAGGATCCGGCCCGCCTCGGCGTAGTAGCGCTTCAGGTCGGACACCCACACCGCCACGTGCCCCCCGGTGTAGACCACGTCGAAAGTGGCCGTGGCCAGGGCGCCCAGCGCGGTCACATCGGCGTGGACGAAGCGGATCGACAGGCCGAGGGCTCGCGCCCGCTCCGCGGCGATCTGGAGTTGCATCGCCGACAGGTCCACCGAGGTGACCCGGGCGCCCAGGCCGGCCAGGGCAAAGGCGACCAGGTTGTCACCGCTGCCGAGGACGGCTACGTCGCGCCCGGCCACGTCTCCCAGGTAGCGCCGCTCTTCCGGGAGCAACGCCAGCTCCGGCTCGCGGTGGCAGCGCCGCCAGTGGCCCTGCGCCTCAATGCCGGCCTGCCAGTGGGGCGAGACGGCGTCCCAGCCGCGGCGGTTGGCCTCGTGAAACAGGTTCATCCAATCGCCTCCTAACCGCGCGCGGCCCGGCAACGCCGGCCGCCTACACCACGCGGAAGCGCTCTGCCCGCGCCTGCACCGCGTCCCAGTCGAGGTTGGCAAAGAACGCCTGGATGTAGTTGGCGCGGTTAGTCTGATAGTCGAGCCAATAAGCGTGCTCGTAGACATCCAGCGCCACCAGCGGCACGGCGTTCCAGATCGGATAGGTGTTCTGGCTATCGCCGACCACGTTCAAGAGGCGCTGCAGGTCCATATCGTAGACGAGCCAGGCCCAGCCCCGCGCGGCGAGGCCGCTTCGCTGCAAGTCGTTCTGCCACTGCTCGTAGGAGCCGAAGTCACGCTCGATCAGGCGCAGGAGCGCGCCGGAGGGCCGGCCGCCGCGGCCGCCCAGATGGTCGAAGTAGATGGCGTGGTTCTTCGCACCGTTCAAGGCGAAGGTTAGCTCCACCTTCAGCTCGCGCACCGGGCTGTAGGTCGCGTTGGCTGGCGCGTCCGGCGGCAGCGCGGCGAGGGCGGCGCGCAGCTCGTTCGTCTTGGTCACGTAGCCCTGGTACAGCTTCCAGTGCTCGCGCACGGTCGTTTCCGAGATCCCCTCCATGCGGGTGAGCGAGTCCTTGAACGGGATCGCCTGCAGTTCGGTCACCGGGGCCGCGGCAGCAGGCGCGGCCGCTCCCACCAGGCCGGCGGTACCAGCCAGGCCGGCCAGGCGAAGAAAATCGCGCCGATTCAGCGCCTCAGCAAACCCCTCCGGGGCAGTCTGCGACATGGCAACTCTCCTTTCGAGCGCCCGGCAGCCCCGCCGCCGGGCATCTTCTACCCCTGTAACATGCCGCTGCCCCAGATGGGTTCCGCCCTGGCTGGCCGCTCCCTGCCTAACGTCGGGCCGAGCGCCTCTATGCGGGCCGTTCGCGGGTCTCCGGGGGTGGTAGGTGGTAGGGGCGAAGCATTGGCGGGCCAGGCGTACTGCGGCGCAATCTGTCTGAACCGC
>JAAZEB010000141.1 GCA_012512505.1 Armatimonadota bacterium
GCTCTGCCTCGAACTCCCGGCCTCCCTTCGCCAGGGTGAGGCGCAGGTGGCGCCGGCTCTCATCCGGGCGCGTGTGCCCGCGGTAGGTGACCTGATACCCGAGCGCCTGGGCCGACTGGCCGGGCGCCAGGCTGACCTTCTCGGCGCGGCTGCACACCGAGGAGCCGACGATGCCGATCAGCATCAGCGCTAGCCCGACGTGGGCCAGGTGGCCGCCGCTGCTCAGCGGCTGAGTGCGCAGCGCGCGCAGGGTGGCCGCCAGGTCGGCAAAAAGCGCGAAGGCGGCGGCGCCCACCAGGAGCAGCATCCAGGCGTTCCGTTGATGCACGCCCAGGCCCACCGCCAGGATCACCGCCGCGATGCCGACGGCGGCCGGGCCCCAAAGCCGGCGCAGCAGCGCGGGCGCTTCTATCTGGCGCCAGGCCAGCAGCGGCGCCAGGCCCACCAGCAGGGCGAGCAGCACGCCGACGGGGAAGTGGGTCACGTTGTAATAGCCCGGCTGCGGCGACATCTGCCCGCGGGTGAAAATCGGGGCCGAGGTGCCGAAGGTGACCAGCGCCGCCGAGATGCAGACGACCAGAATACCGAGAAAGAAGGCGAAGTCGCGCGAAAGGAGGTTGTCGTAGGTCACCCCGGTCTGAATCTCGCGGACGCGGCGCAGGAGCAGCGCCAATGGGGCGAACAGGGCCAGCAGGATCCCGGCGAACAGCACGGTGTAGAGCGCCTTGCCTGGGTCGGCGAAGGAGTGAACCGAGAAGTCTTTCAGCACGCCGCTGCGGGTGAGGAAGGTGCCGTAGAGCACCATCGTGAAGGCGCCGATGGCGAGCAGCAGGTTACCGCGCTTCAGGCTGGCCCGCGTGCGCTGCAGCAGCATCCCGTGGATCAGCGCGGTGCAGATCAGCCAGGGGATCAGCGAGGCGTTCTCGACCGGATCCCAGCCCCAATAGCCACCCCAGCCGAGCACCCGGTAGGCCCAGTAGCCGCCGATGAAGATGCCGGCGCCCAGCGCCACCCAGGCGAACAGCGTCCACGGCAGCGCGCGGACCACCCAGCGGTCGTAGTCGCGCCGGAGCAGGGCGGCGACGGCAAAGGCGAAGGGGATGGCCAGCGCCGCGTAGCCGAGGAAGATCATCGGCGGGTGGATCGCCATCCAGGGGTCCTGCAGCAGCGGGTTGAGGCCATGCCCGTCGGCGTGGACCTCGGCGGCGGGCCGCAGCGGGTTCTTCATCACCAGCAGCAGGAGCAGGTAGGCCTGTGCCGCGGTGAAGACCGGCATCACCGTGGCCTCCCACTCGCCGGCCTTGCGGAGGAGGACGAGGCCCATCAAGGCGCCCAGCAGCGCCCAGAGGAGGAAACTCCCTTCCTGCCCGGCCCAGAACGCCGAGACGCGGTAGAGCGCCGGCAGGTTGCGCGCGGAGTAATCCGCCACGTACTGGATGTCGAAGCGGGAGCGATGGAACGCCACCAGGAGCAGGGCAGAGGCAACCACCACCCCCAGCGTGGAGAGCACGAACGCCAGGCGCCCCAAGCGCCGGCCCCCCTCATTGCCGCCAACAGCGGTGAGGTAGGCAACGAGCGCGACGAGAGCTGCCGCCAGGGCAATCCAGAGTGCCGCCGAGCCAAATCCGGCCATTCCACCTCCTTCCCCGGGCCGCGCTCCAACCGGAGCCCCCGGGGGACCGGCCGGACTGGTGCGGGCAGGGGGCAGAAACGCAAGCCACTGGTCCGCCGGCAAGCAACCCACCGCGGCGGCGGGTTGCTTCCCCATGGTACCATCCGTTCCAGCGAGCGTCTATCAGGGAAAGCGCCGATTTGGCTTGGGGACTTCCCCTGACTTGCCGCTGGCCCGAGGGGGCGGGCGATCCTCACCCGGCAGGCTCAGGCGAGGAGAGCGATGGCATCGATCTCGACGCCGACCCCTTTGGGCAGGCGGGAGACCTCCACCGTCACCCGGGCGGGGGGATCGGCGGTGAAGTAGCCGCCGTAGACCTCGTTCACGGCGGCGAAGTGCTCCAGGTTCGCCAGGTAGATCGTCGTCTTCACCACGCGGCTCATCTCCAGGCCCTCGGCCGCCAGGATCGCCCGCAGGTTCTCCATCACCTGGCGAGCTTGCGCCTCAATCGGACCCGGCACCACCTCGCCGGTGGCCGGATCCAACGGGATCTGCCCGGAAACAAAGAGGAAGCCGCCAGCCTTGACGGCCTGCGAGTAGGGGCCGATGGCGGCCGGCGCGTTTGGGGTGGCGACAATCGCCTTATCTGCCATGCTGTAACCTCCCAGCTATCTTGCCTCCGGGTTCGCCCGGCTCGCCCATGGTTCCTGCGCCGGATGGCAGTGGCCTGCCGCTACCTTCCGGCGCAGACCCCGGGCGATGCCTCCTGCCCCCCGACGTCCGGGATGCCCTCGCGCGCACTCCTCCGAGTGGACGTGGCAGGAAGTCGTGGCTTCTTCGCTAATATCTCTTGCAGGCATGGCCCGCGGGTGGTATAATGAGCGTGCAAGAGCCGGCCGCGTGCCCCACGGTCGCCTGTGCCCGTCCATCACCGAGAGGCCAACAACGGCCTACGAAGCATCGCCGTCACGAGAGGACCACGCTATGAAGCGGCACGGGTTTACCC
>JAAZEB010000142.1 GCA_012512505.1 Armatimonadota bacterium
GCCCGCAGCCCCTACACCTCCGCGGGGATGTACGCGTTCGACGAGCGCATTTTCGGGGCGATCGAGCGGATTCAGCCGGTGGCCAACGGCGAGTATTACCTCCCCCACGCTATCCAGGTGCTGGTGGATGAGGGAATACCGGTCCACTACACGCTAGCAGACGGCTGGCGGGTGAACATCAATACGCCGCAAGACATGCTCCAGGCGCTGCAGTACGTTCTGCTGGGCGACCTGCTGCGCGCGCACTCCGAGCGGCTGCTGGGGCCGCCCCCCTTCGGGGTGGGGATGGGCGACGGCGTACGCCTGCGCGGCGCGGTACGCTTCGGGCGCTACACCTACATCGGCAACTACTGCGACATCGGTCGCAATACCTGTATCAGCAACAGCATGCTGATGGACCACGTCACCATTGGTGAAGACTGTTTCATCTCCAACGCAATCCTTGGCGCCCACGCCGTGGTGCCTGCCGGCACCCGCACCGAGGGGGATGGGGTACCCGTCGTGGTTCCGGACGGCGAGGTGCTGGTCGCCAACGCTGCGTGAATCATTCAATAGATAGTACGAGCAAAGAGGGAGGGCGCATCCCAGAAGCACCCTCCCTCTTTGCTCGTACGGGTCACCTTGGCCGCGAGCCGGCAGGCGATTCCCTGTGAGACGGACCAACGCGGCGAGTGATCGCACCAGTACCGGACTCACAGGAGCGGCTGCGCAGAGCCCGCCAGCGCCAGGGGTGTCATGGATCACGTCGACCGAGGCCAAGCAACCCCTGGTGTGCAGCCCAGGCCGCCTTGCCCTCACGGCAGTCTCGTCAATGACCGGAAGATGGTGTTGTGCCAGCGGCGGTGGCAGAGCGCCGCAGAATCACCTCCCGCGGCGCCTGGGCATCCTGCCGCTCGAAGGGACCGTAGCCGCCCCGGGAGACGACGGCCTGGCGCCACCAGCGGCCCATCTCCAGCGGCTCGATCCATTGGCCGTAGCGGGAGAAATAAAGCCAGGATAACGAGCGCGTGTTCTGCACCAGCTTGTTGAACTCCTTCTCCTCCTGTGGAAGCCACACTGCCGGACGACCGACGTACCAGGCGATAAGCCAGGGGGCATCGGTCACCACCGCCTCCTGCTGCCCCATCTCCCGCGCCAGATGGACCGCGCCGGCGGTTGGCAGCACCGGTGGCACCGCACGAGTGCGTGCCCAGGCACTGACGAGCGGCGCGGTCGTCAGCAACCAAACGGCAGCCAGGGGAACAAGGGGACGGGCCCAGGCAAGCCGGCCGGTCGCCTGGCGCTCGGCGAGTTCATCCACCAGGCGGCAGGCGGCAGCGCTGGCGAAGAGGACCATCCCGGGCGTGAAGGCCAGCAGACGGTCGAACTGTTGCGAGGCAAGGCAGTGGAAGCCCGCTCCCAGCAGCATCATCGTCAGGAAGTAGCGCTGCACCCGGCCGGCGGCATCCCGTGGCGGACGCAGGCAGCCCGCCAGGAAGAGGGCCAGCACCACCATCCCTGGTACCGACGGCAGCGTCTCGCCCAGCTCGCCCAGCCCGCGTGCTACCTTACGTGCCGTTTGCAGGGGATGGTCTACCACGAACGCCAGCGGTCCATGGATGTTGCCCGGCAAGCGGCGGAAGACCGACTGGCCGGGGTACTCGTCGGTGCGGACCAGCAGCTCATAGCGGTCGGGGGTCCAGAACGGATTGCCCACCACCCGCGCGTTCCGCGCCATCCACGGCGCCAGGCAGAGGGCGAGGGCTACCACGAAGATCAGCCCGGCTCGCCGGCCGGCTTGGTGCGACGGCGCGGCGGCCGCGTCAGCCTGCCGCGGGGCACGCACCCAAAAGAGGAGCGCCGGCACCACCACCATCCAGGTGAGGGCATGGTCGGTAAGGCAGGCCAGGCCGGCCAGGACACCAGCGGCGGCCGGCAGGCCCCACGTGGGGCGCCCCGGGTGCCCTCCCCCAGCGCGAATCAGGACCATGAGCAGCCCGGTGACAGTGGCGGCAGCCAGGAGATGCGGCAGGCCGGAGATGGAGAAGCGCAACAGCGGGGCGCTGGTTAGGAAGAGGAGCAGGGCAAAAAGGGCGGCACGGTGGGAGAAGAGGCGCCGGGCACAGGCGAAGGTGAGCCAAAGCGAAAGCAGCCAGAGCAGGCCCGTGGCAGCAGCGGCGAGGATCGGACGTGCCCCGCCGACGCGGAACCAAAGTGCCTCGTAGAACGTGAACAGCGGCGCCTGCAGCAAGACGGGATGGCCCTCCACGCGCGGCACCAGGCCCAGGGTCAGCGGCGTGATTGCGGAGGTGACGAAGCCGTCACCCTCGGCGAGGTGGCGGGCGGTCTGGGCGATGTCGAGCGCGTCCGGGTTAGAAAGGCCCAGGAACGCGGTACGCGCCCAACCCAGCCACACCGCCAGCGGCAGCAGGCCAAGCAGCAAGATGAGACCAAGGGACCGACGAAGGGCTCTCGGCTTTGGCATGGTCACGATCCTCTGGGGGCAGCGCCGGCGGTACCCGGCCCGGAGCCAAGCGCTCCCCTGACACGAACAGGGCGCAGGTTCCGGGGAACCTGCGCCCACCCACCGGTCCAGCCACTGACGTAGGGCTCAAGCGACGCCCCTCGACGCGAGCATGGTCCTAACCCACGGCAGCGAGGGCAGCCTCCGGGTGGAGTCGCGGCGGCAGGACATCCTCCCCGACCGCGGGGGCCACGGGCGCCGGCAGGGTCAACTCGAAATGGCTGATGATGCGCCGCAGCGTCTGTTCGAATGGGATGCCTGGCGCGAAGCCGATCGTCTCGCGAAGACGGTCGGTGTTCGGCACGCGGCGGCGCATATCCTCGAAGCCGGCCTCATAGGCCTCTTCGTAAGGGATGTAGACGATGGGCGAACTACTCCTGGTAATGGCGATCACCTGGCGCGCCAACTCCTCGATGGAGATCTCGCGGCCGTTACCGATATTGAAGACACGGCCCTCCGCGCGCGGATTATCGGCCAGGGCTACGACACAGCGGACGGTATCCGCCACGTCGGTGAAGCAGCGCGTCTGCTTGCCGTCGCCGTAGATGGTGATCGGCTCGCCCAGCAGCGCCTGCTGAACGAAGCGCGGCACGACCATGCCGTACTGGCCGGTCTGGCGCGGGCCCACCGTATTGAAGAAGCGGACGATGACCACGGGCAGTTTCCGCTCGCGGTGATAGGCGAGCGCCATGAACTCATCGCAGGCCTTGGTGGTGGCGTAGAGCCAGCGGGTGATCGTGGTCGAGCCGATCACCCGGTCGGAGTCCTCGTGCAGCGGGCCGTGGCCGTTCTTGCCGTAGACCTCCGAGGTGCTGGCGAGGAGCACCTTCTTGCCGAAGCGGTCGGCCTGCTCCAGAACGACCTCGGTGCCGCGGAGGTTGTTCTGAATGGAGGCCAATGGGTGGTCGATAATCCGCTTCACGCCGACGGCGGCGGCAAGGTGGAAGACTACGTCGCACCGGGACATCAGCGCGGCCACGGTCTCCGGGTCCAGCACATCGCCCACCACGAACCGGAAGCGCGGGTTGCCCTCCAGGTGGCGCACGTTCTCCCGCGTGCCGGTCGAAAGGTTGTCAAGGGCGGTGACAGTATCGCCCCGGGCGAGCAGTGCCTCGGCAAGGTGTGACCCGATGAATCCGGCTCCGCCGGTGATCAGACAGCGCATCAGTCTCCTCCCGTCGCGCCATCGAGCGCCTCGTGCCTCAGCACTACAGGCGCCACGATTGCCCGGCGACGCGTAAGTCGCAGCAACAAGTCTTCCCCATAGAAAAGAGCCAGCGTGCCCAGGAGAGTGGCCATCGCCCCGCCGACCGCGTAACCCTGGGCCAGCAACCAGGCCGCAAGCCCCCACACCATCGCCAGACAACCGAGAACGAGATCGGCCTCGCGGGGAGAGAGCGACATCGCCAGCAGGCGATGCGGCAGGTGATCCTTGCCGGCGGAGCTGAGGAGATCCCGCAGGTTGCGAATGCCTCCCCGGTAGCGGCGCAGGTGGACCAGCAGGAAATCGTAGGCAAGCGGCACCAGCACCAGGGTCTCCACCGGGAAACGGAACAGATCCGGCCGGCCGGCGGGCGCAGTGGCCAGGGAGAGGATACCCAGCATCAGGCCCACGAAGGTGCTGCCGAGGTCGCCCATGAAGATGGTGGCCGGCGGGAAGTTGTGGCGCAGGAAGCCCAGCGCGCCGCCCGCCAGGGCCACCGCCAGGGCGGCGATGACCAATCTCCCCTGCCCTATCGCCAGCAGGAAGAACCAACCACAGGCAACGAGCGTGTAGGTGCCAGCGGCACCATCAATACAATCGAGGCAGTTGGTGGCATTGACCACGCCGATCAGCCAGACAACCGTGACCACGATTGCGACCAGCATGCCCATGCCGAGCGAAAAGCGCACCCCCGCCGCTGCCACGACACCGGCCACCAGGACTTGAAGCACTAGGCGATGGCGAGCGTGCAGATCGAGTCGGTCGTCCACTAGCCCGAGGATCAGCAGGAAGGTGCAGCAGGCAAGGAAGAGCTGCAGCAGCCGGTCGCTCCACGCCAGGGCAGCAATAGCGGTGAGGAAACCGCCGTAGATCGCCAGGCCACCCAGCAAGGGGGTCGGCTCGCGGTGCACTTTGCGGTCGTTGGGGCGGTCGAGAATATCCAGCCGCCACGAGAGCGCGCGCACGGCCGGCATCAGGGCCAGCGACACCGCGAAGCTCAATAGAAAAACCCACCCATGCATGCTACCGTCTGCTCCTGCCCGGCTCAGGTCCGCACTCCAGTCGTTTGCGGGGACTGGGCGCACACGAGGTCCGCCCTTTCGGCGATCAGACGGACAGCATCCCTTGCGTGTGAATTTATCCGGTTTGGCAGCAGCCGTTCGTCACGGCCGTCCTGATCCGGCAGCAGAGGATCGCCGCGGGGCAACCGGGCAGCGGGCCCACCGGCAGGGCGTCACTACGGAGCCATTACCTCGGCCTCGCCACGAGGCGCCTCGATAACACGCTTCACGACCGAGCCGATGACCGCGGCCTCGTTGTAAGCTGGCAGCACCACCGAGACGCAACTCAGATCCGTCGACCGATGCACACTCCTGCCGGCTGCCCGAGAACTTCGCCGAAGGCAGGAGGTTCCTGGATAGGCACTACTGGGATCGGTGTCTCAAGAGGCGTCTGAGCCCTCCGTCGCCGCTGTCGTACCCATTACTCTGCCGCCTGAATGGAGCAATGACAGGGATCGCGGACCCTCGTTCAGGAGTAGGTCGAGTGCTGCAAGGTCCGGCACGAAGCCGGCCTTGGGGTAGAGCTGGCGGTACTCCGGGCACTGCCACTCCTGGAAGACCAGACGGATGCCGGCACGCTCCATCGCCGCCGCGTCGAGGTAGGCCTGCAGCGCGTAGGCGCCGGACAGATAGGTGTCGGCCCCCACCGCCCGGCACAGCGCGATCAGGCGCTCCGTTGCCTGGCCCGACACGCCCAACTCCGAGGCACGCACCACCGGCGTCTTGATCGCCAAGGCATCCAGCAAGTAGCGCAGAATCACTTCGCTCACGTCGGCGAGCCTCTCCCAGGGACGGCTATACACCTCCTGGAGAAACGCCTGGTGCTCGGAGTAGAAGGGCGCCTTCGCGTAACACATCTCCAGCGAGCGACAGTGCTTCTCCGCCCAGCGCGCCTGCGCCGTCGCGATACGCACCGCGTTGATTGGCTGCTGGTAGGCATCCTGCACCGGCACCGTCAGGCACAGCGGGCCCTGGGGGCCCTTGATCCTGTTGCGGTTCTGCCAGCCGTTCTTCTCGAACTGAATGTCATCCAGCAGGATGAAGACGTCAGAGGCCGCGATCTTGTGAAAATAACGCAGCCACGGCAGGTAATGGAGCTGGTGGGCCGAGGCAAGCATGGTGAATTTCGGGTTCCGGACTTCGGGTCTAGTGAGTTTTGTGGGGGGCACACGGACAACTCAGCGGCTGAGGGTGGCGGTCGATAGGGGGCCCGGGTCACCGTTCTGGCGGATCTGCCGGCCGTCGAGAGGCTTCGGAACCGCCTGGGAGCATCCCCGACGCCAACCGCACCCATACCACCGTTGTGCCAGCACACAAGCGTGGCGAGCCTGATGGATGCGCCCCTCAGAAGATCCAGCGGTGGCAGTAGAATGCCTCGGCAGCTTCGAGGGAGACCTCCGCACCGCGGAGGCGGGCCAGGCGCTTGAGGTTCTCCAGGCTGCCGTGGTGTGGCGCCGGCCGAAGCTGCGACTTGTGGCAGGCGTGGGCCTTCAGCTTCGTCTCCAGGTGGGCGGAGATGTCTACATACACATTCGGGTGAAATGGCTCCCAGTTCCAGGCGAGCTGGGGGGCATCGCAGGAGAGCACCCCCTTCACCACCGGACGCACCGAGGGCAGGCCCGGCCGGCAGGCAGTGAAGCCCGCCTTGAAGACCGCCTCATGGTCCTGGTTATACGAGATGGCCGGCAAGACCACGATGTCGGGGTGAATGCGGTCGATGGCCAGCGGGCTCTCGCGCTCGATCTCCGCCACCAGGTCGCGCCGGGGAATGGCATCCAGCCGCATGTGCGAGTGGGTGTCGGTATAGAGGATGCAGTAATCCTGCACGCCGAGCACCGTAAGCGACGCCGCGAGTTCCTCCTGCCGGGTGCTCCCTTTTACGTCGCGGTGTACCTCGTCGTAGTGCGTTAGGTCGCCCGCGGAAACGACCATCACGAAAACGTGGCCGCCGAGGCTGACGGTCTTGGCGATCAAGCCACCACACCCGAACGTCTCGTCATCCGGATGGGGAGCAATCACGAGCAGTCGACTCTTGGCCAGAAGTGCGTCCACCAGTTACCTTTCCATGGGTCAGCGGGGCAGCCCCACCCGGGGGGGCTCAGGCTCCGGAGCCAGGGCAATCCCCTTCTCTTGCAGGACACGAGCATAGAGCGCCTCGATGCGGGCGACCATCGCCTCAACGCCGAAGCCAGGCACCGCTTTGCGGAAGCCGGCCTCGCCCAGGGCGCGGGCCGCCGCCCGGTTGCCCAAAAGCGCCGTGATTGCCTCCGCCATCTTCTCCGGCGCGCGCGGTTCTACCAGCAGACCGGTGATGCCGCTTTCGACCACGTCGGGGATGCCGCTGACGCGGGTAGCGACGACCGGCAGGCGGCAGATCATCGCCTCGACCAGCACGCGGCCCATCCCTTCATTGAGGGAGGCGAGGGCGAAGAGGTCCATCAGGCGCAGCAGGTCCGGCACATCGCGGCGGAGGCCGGCGAAGATCACCCGGTCGGCGATGCCCAGGTCGCGTGCTTGAGCCTAGAGTTCCGCGGCGCAAGGCCCATCGCCGACGAGGAGAAGGCGGGCCTCAGGGAACTGCCGCAGCACCTGGGCCATGGCAGCGAGCAGGTAGGTATGCCCCTTGATCGGCACCAACCGGGCAACACAGCCGATGACCGGCGCCTCCGGTGGGATGCCGAAATCGGCCCGCGAAACGGCGCCGGGACCCGGCGGGCCAGCGTAGCGGTCGAAGTCCACGCCGCTGTGGATGACGGCGAAGCGCTCCTCGGGCGCGATGCGCAGCTCCACGTGCTCACGCTTCTCATTCTCGGTAAGGGCAATGATGCGGTCGGTGAAGAGGGCGCAGGTGCGCTCCAGGAGCCAGAAGAGGCGGGTCTTGGCCGGGCTGTAGTAGCTATGGAAGACGTGCCCGTGTGGCGTGTGGATAATCACCGGCACGCCAGCCAGGCGCGCGGCGATGCGGCCTAGCACGCCCGACTTAGACATATGCGTATGCACCAGCGTGTAGCGCCCCTCCCGTAGGAGGTGGATGAGTGTCTTCAGGGCGCGGACATCGCGGGCCGGGTCCGGTTCGCGCACCATATCCGGCACCAGGTGCATGCGAACGCCGAGTTCCTCGGCCCGGGAGACGAGCTCGCCCTCAGCGCCCTCGGTAGGTCCGGTGATGAGAAGCACCTCATGGCCGGCGGCCTGCTGGGCGGCAGCGGTCAGGAGCGTGTTCTCCTGCGCTCCCCCCAAGACCATGCGAGTGATGATGTGCGCGATCCTCATCAGGCCGGATTGCCGATCACTGGTTCATACCGCCGCGGCAGGCAGGGCGGCAGGCTGATGGAGCGCCCTCGCGGGAATCCGCGGGGCCCCGGTGTCACTTGAGGGGCCGCGGTCACGAGTGCCTCTGCACTCCATCGGCGCTATGCCCTCCCCCGCTGCCGTCCTCGGCCGAGGCCCAGGCCGGCGCGCCTACCTCGCGTGGATCGGGCCCTGGCAAGCCGGCCGTGGCGTAGAAGAGCGCCTCCAGGCGAGGGATCACGGCTTCCCAGCTATAGCGCTCTTCGACGAACTGGCGGCAGCGAGTGCGAAGCGCCTGGTTGCCGGCCACCTCAGGGATGCGCTCCAGGAGGCCCGTCGCAATGTCGTCCGCTGACGGACTGCGGAACAGAAAGCGCGGATCCAGGTCGCGCAGGATCTCCTGCGTACCGCCGATGGGAGTACCCACCGCGGGGAAGCCTTGGATCGAGCGTTCAACCACCTTGGCGGCCGTGCGGTTCACCAGTGCCGATCTCCGAGACGAAGTAGCGTAGTTTCCCTGAGGGATCTTTGGGAAGATCATTGAGCTGCTCGAATGAAACATTGGCTGTAGCGCCGATGTGACGGCGGAGCTCAGCAGCAAAGGATTGCTCAACCTCAGGCCGGTAGGAACTAGATGGTACCACCTGAACACGGAAGTGGTCTAGGCTCTGCTGAATGACCCGATACTCCCTGATACCCCACCTATCGGCAATCCCTGTACCCATGGCGTACATGAACACATGTGCCGGTATACTCTGCCCATCGCGGGTCTGCACCCAATCGGTGGTGCGTCCCACAACGGGGCTCATGGTGGGCAGCCCTCGGCCACACCGGCAGGGATTTGGCTCCAGGGCACCAATATCTCCCAGCTCATAGCGGATGAAGGGCGTGGCTCTGTTCAGCAACCCCGTGACAAGAATAGTACCCGACTCCCCCGGCTGCACAGGCTGACCATCGCGGACCACCTCTACCAGCACATTCTCGACGGCGATATGAAGAGCCCCTTCCGGGCACTGGTAGGCGATTATACCGACCTCACAACAGCCATACTCGTTGGCGACGGGCACGGCAAAGGCCTCATGGATAGCCTGCCGATGGTGTGCATAGAGCACTTCACTAGTAGTGGCCGCAACACGAAGGGAACGAACAGCATCCGAGAGCCCCTCACTGTTGACAAACTGGGCCAGACGCGCCACAGCGGATGCGTAGCCATATAGCACTGATGGCCGGAAGACACGGCATAGCTGGATGAACCGGCGCATACCCATGCTGTCCATATCGAAGACAGAGAGCCTTAGACGGTTCAGGATCCTGTCCTTCACGCGTTCACGCAGTCGTGGGTAGAGCCGAAAAGGAACCCCCCACACCCTTGCCATCGGTTCGCCAGGTTGGATCCCGTACCACGATAGCCCTCTGAGTTGTGCCGCAAGAAAATGGCTCCGGGCAACCTTCTCCACCAAAAACGAGAGATGCTTTCCGGTTGAACCACTAGTATCCACAGGTACGGCGCCGCGTCGTAGCCGTGCAGGTCGGATCGAGTGGCCAGCCGCCTGAACATCTGCCTTGCGGAGGATCGGGATCCTCGAAATGTGCTGGGGTTCAGTAATGTCCGAGGGATGGATCCCGGCAGTATCGAGGGCACGACGGTAGTACGGCACGTTGGTGTAAGCGTAGTGGAGAAGCGCCTGGAACCGCGTCCAGGATAGCTGTCGCAGTTCATGTTCGGGCAGCCATTGGGAGTACTGCAGTTGGTCCAGGACGGAAAGGATACCCACTGGGTTGTTAAGGCGATCGCCCAGTCTGAATAGCAGTTGGCCCACTTCAGTACGCATAAACTACTCCTATTCACCAAACGGGCCGCGCAGGAACGTCGCCAGAGCACTCGCTTTGCTGTTCCAGCCCATTTCGTCCAAGACCCACTGACGCCCCGCCTGTCCCAGGCGGTCTCGGAGCGCAGCATCGCTTAGGAGAGATGCCACGGCCTCGGTGAATTGCGAGGGCGGATCCTGGTCGACCAGCAAGCCAGTCTGCCCATGTAGGACGGCCTCCACAGTTCCCCCAGACCGCGTGGCTACAACTGGCGTGCCACAGGCAGAGGCCTCAAGGAGTACCATTCCGAAGCCCTCGACCTGCCCATTCGGGCAATCCCGACTGGCGAGGGCGAACACATCCGCTGCATCATAGTAGGCTGGCAACTCCGCATCGGGCACGCCCCCCATGAAGCGCACGTGAGCGTCAAGGCCTAGGGAAGCCACTTGTTGCCTGAGCTTGACTTCTTCCGGGCCTCGGCCAACCACCAGATAGGTAATGCAGGGGTGCAAGCGCAGTAGATCAGGCAACGCTGCGATGACTCGCGCGTGCCCCTTAGTAGCTACTAGGCGAGCCACCGTGAGAATAACCATATGGCCATCAAGACCCAGGCGGGTACGCAGCGCACTGCCTCCGCAATGCGGGCGAAAGAAAGCATGATCTACGCCGGGGCTCACTATGGACTTAGGAACATGAGCATCCAGGAATGGCTCGGCAGCCTGGAGCGCAAAGCGGCTTACAGCGATTGCCCCCGCCGCTCCTGAGACAATACTGCGGAAGAGGCGCCGCATCGAGGGAATGGCCTCGTACTTCCGGACCTCGCCCCCGAACAAGAACAGCAGATAGGGGCATCCCTGCTTGTGTTTCAGGAGGCGCCCCACCAAGCCCGCTGACATTACCTGACCGCAGTGCAACATAGTCCCTGCCATGCTGCCCCCACAGCGGCGCAGGGCCCTCAGCATAGCGAACGGCCTCCACAGGCGGTCGAACGGGCGGTGGTAGAGTGCATCGTTCGCCCAGCGCTCGGAGAGGTTGAGGTGAGCCCTCACAACCGGAAGGGCATAGGCACGGTCCCATTCGATATCGCCAGCGTACGTGGGACCCACGATCAGGTGTTCTGGAAGCCGCATGTGCAGGTAGAGTTGGCCGAGGTAGTTGGATATGCCGCCTGGGCGAGGCGGCAGATCACTTGTGAGCAAAACAGAGCGTATTCGGGACATCACCGTCTCCATGATAGATGACAATACATGTGTTCCACCTTGTACCGCGAACAGCGTTACGAGGCTAATGGCAGGAACGACAGGAAGAGGAACTCAGATTGTGTGCTAGTAGGCGGCACCGATTCGACATCAGCGGCTATCAGTAACCTGAGGGAAGCATGGCCCACAATTATTGTTCGCTCCTCACGCATATATCCCTCTGCCTACGCTCTTCTATGGTCGGGCTTCTCCGCCGAAACCAACAATGTCTGTACGTGGCACCTCATTTATACGCTGCAACAGGTCCGGGGCCACCGGACGGTCGGCTCGCTTATTCAGTATGCCACAGATGCCACACATAGTTGGAGTACAGCTCGCAGACGCCGGCACGCTACCGCTGCCGGGCAGTGAACAGGACCGAGGGGCCGATACCGGGCGAAGGAACCTCAGTCATCGCACAGACCCCATCAGGTTACCGGAGACATAAGTGACTCGGTAAAGAAGCCCAATCCAGTGGCCGGACAACAGGCTTGACACGAGGTCACCGGCGTTCCGCAACACGCGTCGGGAAAGGGGCCGGGCGGCCTCGAACTCGGCGACGTGGCCCTCGGGGTTGTAGAGCACCGTCTCGGGGAAGTGGCGGCGCGCGTAGGCCGAGGCGTGGCCATTGCGCCAGGCCATGCGCAGCAACGCCCGCAGGCTACCCGGCATCGGGTGGTAGTGCCAGGCCTCTGGCACCACGGCAATCCGGTAGCCGGCGGCGCGTACGCGGTGGCGCAGCTCTGGGTCCACCCCGCGCAGGATGCGGTCGTGGAAGCCACCCACTTCGTCGAGAACGGCCCGGCGCATGGCACAGCACTGCGTAGTCACCATATCGCTCTCCGTGAGCACCGACACCACCGGCGACTCACTGCGCGAGATCTGGCGGGCGCAGCGGCGCTGGAATGGCGTAGAGTCGGGCGGCAACTGTTGAGCGGTGCCCACCATGCCCAACGTTGGATCGGCCTGCAGGTGCGAGACAAGGCGCTCCAGCACATCGGGCGAGCCCAGGCGCACGTCGTCATCCAGGAAGACCAGGATGTCGCCCACGGTGCGGGAGACGCCCACGTTGCGCGCGCGCCCGTTGGGAGCCACCCCGCGCACTATCTCTACCTCGGTGGGCGGGAGTGTCTGGGTGCGGAGATCTTCCTGCAACCGCTCTAGGTTAGCGTCGCGTGAGGCATCACCCGACGGGATGACCACAGACACGCTTGGTCGTTCACTCATACTCCGGGCTCCTTCTGCCGCAGGAGAGCTCTACCGGGCAGCGCGTCCAGGCACTCGGCGCCGGCGCGGATCTGTCCGGTGGCGCAGTCGAGCACCAGCCAGCGACGCAGGCGGACCCCCGGAAGTACGGCCGCACGGAAGACCGGCTGCGGGCGGCCGGCACGCCCGAGAAGCACCTGACGCAGGCCACGCTCCCAGCGCGGCACCGGGCGGTAGGCAACCAAGAGGCCCTCCCCCACCATCTCGAGGATGCCACCCTCTTGGCGAACGCTGACACGCTCGCAGCAGCGCAGGGCATAGCGCTCGCCGCGCCACTCAACATAGGGAACCCACGGGTTGGCCCGAGGATCTACCAGTGCGCTCCGGTCCTCGCCACCCTTCCAGCAGTAAAGAGCGGGTTCCAGAAGCACCGCGCCATCTCGCTCGATCCAAAGCGGTTGCAGCGCGTAGTAGCGATGGTCGCAGAAGAAGGGGGTTCCCAGCGGCACCGACTGCCCCTCGGCCACAACCGCCGCGAAGAGGCCTCCCGCCCGGATGGTGAGGAGCGGCCCCACTCGCTGCACCCGTGGCACGGCTCCGCTGTCGGTCGGGTCGGGACCAGCCGGCACGGCATCGCCCGCAAGAAGGAGAAGCGCCGCCGCGTAGGCGTTGTAGTCCGGGTTGTTGACGTAGACGTCCCAATCAGCCTTCTCGGCCTCGCCGTCGTTGAGGACGCAGGGGATATGCCCATCCGGGCGCTGGAAGCGCGTCAGACGCGCCTCCAGCAGGGTAGACGCGGCGGCGTAGCGCGTCTCTTGAAAGAGGGTTGCTCCCCGGCGCAGGGCTAGGAGCGCCGCGGCATATCCAAAGAGCGTGTTCCGCGAGCGACCGTAAGGCACCAGCATCCCGGAGGGGGAAACCAGGTGGTAGAGCGCGTCCAGGCCATGCCGGAGTGCGTGCGCCATCGCGGAGCTGTCGCGCCCAGTCTCTGTCCATGCCAGCGCCAGCATGGCGCAGAATTTGGCGTGATAGGTGACCGGCGTCGCCTCACCGCCCGGCGAGTCGATAAAGAGGCCATCCGCTGTCTGCCACGAGAGCACCTTTTCCCAGAGGCGATCGGCCTCGCGCGTATCGCTCTTGCTCCCGGTAAGGTGTGCACGCAGCGAGTAGTTCAGCGCGCGCATCGCCACCCAGTTGTTGGAGACCAGGCGCCGGCCCAAGTAGAGAGCAACTGGCTCATTGCCGGCGATCGTCATGCCTGCCTTGCGCTCCTCCAGGGCCAGAAGGAGCAGAGCCAACTGATCGAACTCGGAGCTGAGAGGCCGCTGCCGGGCGGCACGAGCGGAAAGGCGGCAGGCCTCGGCCCACGACGCCTCGCCGGTATGAATGAAGGCAAGCCCAAACGCGAGCGCGGCCATGCCGCCGGCATAGGTGCCGCAGTCACCGTGTAACGGATCGCGGATGCGCCCATCCGGCTGCTGGTTGCTGCGCAGCCAGGAGGCGATGCCCAATGCGAGGTCGGCGACCGACCCTTGCGCATTCCCGCTCGTCGGGTACTCAGAGCGGTGGGGTGCTACCTGAGCCATCGGAGACTAAACCTACGCCCGGCTGCCAGGCAGGGCTCTACCACTGGCGTCCAGGCGGATAACGCCGGCTACCATCTCACGGACGCAACAGCCCGCAAGGTGGTGGCTTGACGTCCTGGCCGGCCACCTGGCGAGTGAGGTTCCAGACGAGGCCGGCGGAGCGCTCCCAGGTAAACGTGGCGGCCCACTCGCGGCCGGCCCGGCCAAGGCGCTGACGCAAGGCTGGGTCCGAGAGGAGCGCGGTCAGAGTATCGGCCAGCTCGTCGGAGCTATCTGGATCGATGAGGAAGCCGGTCTCACCATGGCGGATGGCATCTACGGTACCACCCGAGCGTCCACCGACGACCGGCACGCCGCAGGCATTGGCCTCCAGAAAGACGATACCGAAGCCTTCCACATCGCCGGTTTCGGTCTGACGATTGGGATGCACGAAGACATCCGCGGCCTGGAACAGGGGCACGAGATCAGCATCCGACACCCGGCCAAGGAAACGGACGCTTGCCTCCACTCCCAACTCAGCGGCCAGACGGCGGAGCCGCGCCTCCTCGGGGCCAGTGCCAGCGATGAGGTACTGCACATCCGGGAAGCGGCGCCGGAGGCGAGGGAGCACTTCTAGAACACGGTCGTGTCCCTTCCGACGCATCAGACGAGCGACGGTGAGGAGCACCAGCCCATCGCCAAGCCCGAGGTGAGCACGGGCGGCGGCCGCATCACCCGGCACGAAGCGGTCGGCATCAACCCCCGGAGGGGTGAGGAGGGAAGGCCCGGTATAGCCGACCGCGTCACGCAGCAGCCCCTGGGTGAAGCGGCTATTAGCCGCGATGCCACTCGCGCCCTCCAGGACACGCTGCATCCAGCGGCGGGTACGTGGGCGGCGCGCGTAGGCGCTGAGCTCCTCACCGTAGACGTGGATGCAGTAGGGAATGCCGAAGCGGCGCTTGAGCCAGGGAGCGTAGAGGCCGGTTTCCAGGATCTGTCCACAGTGCAAGACGTCGGGGCGTTGCCGGGCGCACTCCCACAGCGTGCGGCCGAAGAGGCCCGCCCAGAGGAGCGGCATGCGCAGCTTCGGCACGTCTAGATAGGGCACACGCAGTATCCGGTAAGGCTCCTGCCGGTCGATGGCCGCGGATCCGGGGAAGCGGCGGGTGATGACGCGCACTGCCTCCAGGGGCCAGCGCCGGCAGTACTCAGTCCATACAACCGCCGTGCCCCCAGCATGCGGCGCAAACTTGTCGGTGACGGCGATGACAGAAGGTCTCACGGGTTACCCTCAGATACTGGCAGTATGCGCTTGCCGCCCCCATGTATGAGATCGCACGAAAGCGAAGAGCGCTGCAGGCCTCAAGGGGCTACGCTTCCACCTGACCACTTGGTGATTCCCCGGGGGAACATCAACACTCCCGTCTGAACGGTTACGAGATCAGATGGAACTGCCTGCTCAATCCACATCGAAAGTGCTCACCTTATCGATCGTATTGACTACTCCAACTGCTCTTTCTCTTCTGTACCCAAAGCACAGGCTCCACATGTGGGACAATGCCTCCTTATGCTGAAGGCCGATCAGCATTGCTGTCAGCCGGTGCGCGAGAGATCCGGGCGCAGGTTGTCGTGGATGCCTCAGCCGGTGATACTCGTGCATGCACATCGAGAAGAGAGATGGTTGAGACAGAGCGGCTCGCCGTGCAATCAAGTAGTAACGCTGTGCCAGACCATTCCGATAGCGGTCAAGATCACCACGTGCTTTCAATTCCTGCTCCAACAACCTGCACACACGAATGCGTGCATTAATACTACGCTCAGAGTTGTTGCTGGAGATAGAAGGTACTCTCTCTAGGTATACCCGCCAGTATGACCAACTGTCGGAGCAATGCACTAATGGCACATGGGAGATTAAAGCCCTCAAAAGATACTCGCCATCCTGATCGGATGCCAAGTCCTCTATCCACGGGCCCTGTTGGACACACACGTCTCTGCACCACAGAAAACAATGTACCGGTTGCCCCCTCATCGGTAACCACTCATTGAGATAGTCAGGTCCAGAGAAGACATAGCCCTGTGGAAAGAGCAAGTACTGTCGCCCTTGGGATGAAAATTTGCGCCAGGAGCCATACGCCAGAGAAGGGCGCTCCTGGCTTGAAAGCGCGCGAACTTGGATCTCGATCTTCTTAGGAGACAACAGGTCATCGGAGTCCAGGAACTGGATGAACTCCCCACGGCTCTCAATCAGACCGAGGTTGCGTGCCACGGGCGCACCGCAATTCCCTTGGTGGAAACCGCGAACGGTAAAACCATCGGCGCTAGCGCAGCGCGTGCACCACCCACTCACCAATTCGCGGGTGCCATCAGTGGAACCATCGTCAATGACCAAGATCTCAATAGGGCGATAGGTCTGGTTCCAGACACTCTCAATGGCCTCTGCCAGCAACTGAGAACGGTTATAGGTGGGGATAATCACGGACACCAACCCGGGCTTGCCGTCCCTGCACATCCACCGCCCGTGACAAGTGTATGCTCGCCCAGCCGTCTCCATTTCGCTGGGTAACGAGAAATATGGGGCTTTCATCAGTCAGTAGGTTTCCTCAGACAGAGAGTTCAGGATGTGTGACTAGTGGCTCCTGCAGCAAATACAAGGGCGCTAGGGGCCAGGTGATACGCAGTTCGACCTATGCCAATGAGTTGTGGCTAATAAGCCAGGTAATGGTATGACGAGCTATCACAGTAAAAAGGGCGAACCAGACGGCGCACATCCAAGCGCTAGAGCCGCCATGAACTCCTTTCGGGGTTGGGACGGCTCACCCAGGTGATGGCGGGTGCTGGCACGTGGCCCACGGCGGCACTAAGTCGGGCGGTGGCCATCGCCAGCCCCATCAAGAACCAGAACATCTCGCTAGTACGGATGGCGACGAAGTTGGTGGCAGCCATCCCCTGCACCAACATGCCGATTAGCGCCGCCAGCACTCCCATGACCAGTACCCCGGCAAACGTGCCGCGTAGCTCACGGCTCGTCCGCGCCAGCAACAAGCCAACCCGCGCCAACAGCCACAGGAAAAGCGCGAAGCCGACCACGCCCACCTCTACCAGCACCAGCAGGTACTGGTTGTCCACGGAGAACGGGATGCTGCCCACCCCATTCCCCTGGATCGGGTGGCGCACAAACCACCCATTCCAGCGGTAACGCCAGGCGTAGTAGCGTGCGGTGAGCGAGTTGCCGCCCGGACTGTCCGTACGGGAGTTCTGAATCTTGATAACCGTGTCGCTGATCCGCGCCTGGAACTGCCGGGGCAGTACCGCTGGGCCGAGGAACACCAGCACGACACCGACCAGCAGCAGGACCCGGAAGCCACGGGTGCCCAGCACGCCAAGCACCGCGGCCAACATCACGTAGCCCTCGCGCGAGTGCGTGTACAACACCGAGACCACCAGTGCCAGGGCAGCCGCTCCCAGTAACAGCCGCCAGCGGCCAGAGCGACTGGCCAGCGCCAACGCCACAGCCACCGCAACGCCCTGGTTCAGGTAGCCGGCGAAGATGTTGTAAGCCTCACCCAGTGGTCCGGTGGCTCGTAACTCCCCATCCCCACCAGTATGCCCCGTGGCGATTCCATAGAGGCCGGTGACGGCCGCGGCGAGGACCACCGCCAGTGCCAGCCCGCGGGCATCGCGCGTCGAAGTCACGTTGTTGTAAACGAGGAAGAAGATTAGATAGTACTCCGCGTACTTCACCAGCCGGAAGAACGCTCCAACTGGCGACGGCACGGTGCCAAGTCCGATGCCCAGCACCGTGACCACCAGACTCCAAAGGAGGAGGGCGACCATCGGCGCGGTGAACGGCGTGGCAAACCCCGGACGCGGTTCGCCGGTGCGGCGCTGCAAGACCCAGGCAACGAGCAATACCGGGAAGAGGAGGTCCTCCAGGCGCAAGTCGGTGAGGGGTCCGATGCTCAACTCAGGCGAGAGGCCAGTAAGCAGCGCGAAGAGCCCCAGCCCGATGCGGATGTCATACAGCGTCAAGCCGACCGCCACCAAGCCAAGTAAAGCGCCCGCAAACAGCCGTCCCGGAGTGCCAAGCAAAACGGCACAAGCGGCCGCCAGGCCGACGATCGGCAGCAGCAGGATGAGAAGCGCGACCGGCGAGGCCTTAGGCGCGCTGTATGTGGGAGCCGGGGCCGAAGCACTCATCATCGGGGATCCGCTGTATCCAGGCCGCACCACTGAGGCCACGCCCTGGACAGCACTCGCGGCGGCTGGCGGTAGACACCACCGGCACGTACAGCGCTGCCCTCCCCTACCCTCCTGTTTGCTGGGTTCGGGGCATCCTCCACATGCTCGGCACCGGCCACCACCGGGTCATCATCACCCGCGCCATCTTCGCGGCCGGCAGTGCCCGCGCCCGTTCGCTGAGGGAGAAGGGCGACGGCACACGCTTCCCAGGAACGGACCAGCAGGCCGGACGCCGCGAACACGGCTATCGAACTGGCAGACATGCCCTTCTCAAATTGCAGACGTGCCAAACGCCTTTCGCGTGAATTTGCGAAGCCAAATCGCGTTTTCCTGTCCAGGCCAAGGACGTGGCAGGATGCCACCAGCGTGTGCAGGCTACCCCACGACCAAGCGGCTCAGCGCAGCAGCCAGTCCGCCGTGCTGCCGAGGATGCGGATCTGATAGAGTGTGCCGATCACGTCGCGCCAGTCGAAGCGACGGCCCTTCGCCGGAATGTAGAGGACGTCCCCCTGCCGGAAATCGAAGCGAATGGGCTCGCCAGCCTGCCCCTGGGCGGCAACGATCTTCAGCGGGATCGCCTCGCTCTTCCCATCCGTCTCGCGCACCACGCCCACCTTCGCCAGGTTGGCGTTCGGCAGTGGACCGCCCGCTGCCACCAGCACGTCCATGAGAGTGCCCTGCCGCTTGTATGTCACTGGCCCGGGCCTGCCCACCGCACCAAAGACGTAGACCTGGGTGCCCTCCGGGATGTAGAGCACGTCCCCGTTCTGGAGGGGCTGATCATCTTTCATCTCCGCCCGGTTCAGCATCGCGTCCAGGTCGATTGGGATCTCTTTGCCCCCGCGCTTCAGCACCGCGCAACTCGCATCCGCCTTCGGTGTCGGCCCGCCGCCGAGGGTTACCGCGGTCAGAATCGTATCGCCGTCGCGGAAGTTGAAGAGGCCGGGCTTCTGGAACTGCCCCAGCAGCGTCACCTCATTGCGCGCCTCCGGCACGAAGATCAGGTCGCCGTCCTGCAGGGCGATGCTCCCCGACAGATCCCCCTTGTTGAGGATCGCGTCCAGGTCGAGCGGGGCCGAGAGACCAGCGCGGGTGATCGTCGCCTTCCGCCCCGCCGCCGTCGGCGCTAGCCCGTTCGCAGCCACCATCGCGTCGCTCACTTTGGCCCCCGAAGGCAGGGGATGGGTGCCAGGCCGGTTCACCTGGCCCAGGATGGTGACCACGATGCCGTCTCCCATCCCACCGCGTCCCGGCACCACCAGCACATCATCGGGGTTCAGCGCCAGGTTCTGGCTCATGTCGCCTTCGCCCAGCATCTTCCGCAGATCCAGGGGAGTGCTCTTGCCGTCGCGGTTCAGGATGCTGTTGCGCGCCTCGGCGTTCTGCGTCACCCCGCCGGCCAGGCTCAGCAGGTCGATCACCCGCATCCCGTCAGTATAGGCGTAAGAACCTGGCTTGCTAACTTCTCCTAGAGCATGGACTCGCTTCTCCAGTGCCCGGGCAGAAGCTTTCAGAGTGACGGTGACGATCGGCTCCTTGATGTGGGTCTTGAGCTGCTCCGTCAACCGGTTGGCCGCCTCATCGGCCGTCAGCCCCTTCAGGATGACGGTGCCAATGAGCGGATACTGCACGCTGCCATCAGCGGCGACGACAAACTCCTTGACGTTGTCGGCTTCGTTCCACAGGCGCACCTCGATGGTGTCACCCGGCTCAATGCGGTGCTGTGGCCCCGGTGCCGCCTCGGTACCGGCAGCCGGCGCCCCAATGCTGCAGCAGACGATACCTGCCAACACCGCGAGCCACCTTGCTCGCCTCACGGCTCCCATCGCCAGGACCTCCCGGAGTAGAACACACCGATCACGACGCGTCCCGCTCCTCATCACCCGATGCCACCTGCGCGGCGGCCGTAGTGGTCTCCACCGCGGCCGGAACCGCCTTGGCGCCGTTGCCAGTCGCCTTGCGGTCGCTGTCGTAGTAGTGACCGTAGTCGGCGTAGTGGTAGTGCCGGTAGTAGTAGTCACCGCGCATCGGCTTCACCTTGTTCAGCACGGCCCCCGCCACGCGTCCGCGTGCCCGCTCGATCAGCTCACGCAGCTCCGTCAGTGCTTCAGAACTGGCCTTGCCTTGCTCGACCACAACCACCACCCCATCCATCTGGGGAGCGAGCACCTCGGCGTCGGTGAACATTAGCGCGGGGGGCGTATCGAAAACGACCAGATCAACCCGGGCGGTCAGTTGTGAAACGAGCGCTTCCATCGCCGGTGACGAGAGCAACTCCGCGGGGTGGAGGGCCACCGCGCCGCTCGGTAGCAAAAGCAGGTTCGGAACACTCGTGGCACGGATGGCGCTGTCTAGCTGCGCCTCGCCCACCAGCAACTCTGTCACTCCCGGCGATGCTTCCATGCCAAAGACCCGGTGCAGCGACGGCCGCCGCAGATCGGTATCCACTAGCAGCACTCGCCAGCCGAGTTGCGCGAAGACGACCGCCAGGTTGGCACTGACGAGGCTCTTTCCCTCGTTCGCTCGCGTGCTGGTAATGGCCAGTGATCGGAGCGCCTCGCCGTGATAGGCGGACATCAAGTGGGAACGTACGCGGCGGAACCCCTCGGCGATCGCGCCTTTGGGAGCAGCCGCAGCCACCACGGCGCTTACCTCGCGCCGGCTGCCCTCGGGGATGAACCCCAGGGCCACCATCCCAGTGCGCTGGAGCAGCTCCTTCGGGTCGGAGACGCTGGTATCGGTACAGGCCATCAGAAAGACTACCGAAACCCCGAGCATCAACCCAATCATCGCCGCCATGGCCAGCGTTCGCTTCGGCGCCGGCCGGATCGGATAGGTGGGTCGCTGTGCCCAGTCAAGCCGGCGGGCGCAGCCCACCTCGCTCGCCTTCTGGATCTTCAGCTCCTGCAAGCGCTCCAGCAGCCCGACGTAGGTCTTCTCGGCGATCTCCCGCGCGTGCTGCAGGCGTGCCAGCCCCACAAAGGCGTCCGGGGAGTTCGGCGGCTTCTGCGCCAGCTTCTTGGCCGCCAACTGCGCCAGCATACTGGCCCGCACTCGCAGTGACTCGACGGCCGTCTGCTGGTCGCGGATTCGCGCCTGCAGCGCCTCGTACATCGGGTTCGGCTCGGTGCTCTCCACCAACTCCTGGGGCTTATCATACGCCGCTAACTGCGCTCGCAGTTCGGCCAGCTTTGCCTTCTGGTGCCGCACCAGGGGATGGGCGTCCTGGTACTGCGCCTGCAGCTTCGCCAACTCCACTTCTGCGTCGGTCACCGCCTGGCGCATGCCGATCGCGAGCGGATCGTTCACCGGCTTGCGCACCACGCGCACCGGCGATTCCTTCTGCAGGCGGCGCTGTAGGCTCGCCAGTTCAGCGGCGGCCGCTTGCAGATCGGTCTGCGCGCGCTCTGCCTCCGTGCTGTAGTCTAGAATGGCACTCGGCCCGACCAGGGAGTCGAGGTTTGGATCCCGGATGTTATGGGATGTCTTGAACTTGCGGGTGTCCGCCTCGATCCGCTCCATGTCGTGCTTGAGTGCCTCCATCTGCCGCAGGAGGAACTCCTCGCCTTTGGCCGCCTCCTCGCTGGCTGCCTCGCGCGACCGTTCCAGGTAGGCATCCACCACCGCGTCAGCGATCCGCTTGGCGCGGTCGGCGCTTTCATTTTCGATGCTGACTCGCAGAATGTCCGGATTTTCCACGGTCACCGAGAGACTGCTGAGGATCTCGGGGGTGGTTACCTCACGCTCGTCTTCCGCCGGCGCAGCATCGCTCGCGCCTGCTGAGGACTGCCCTGTGCCCGCACTGCCTGCCGGGGGTGCGGTCCCCACGGCGCTCTCCTTGGACCGCCGCAGGATCTCACACGCCTTGGCTGCCGTGATCGAGGAGGAGATATTTTTCGCCTCGGTGCTCATCGCCCGCTGCATTTGCGGTTTGCCCGAGGACGAGAGAACCAGCACCTGTGCGGGCTGCAGTACCTGGACATAAGCCGTTGCCCGATAGACACGCGGTTGGGTGGAGACATAGACGGCGGCCGCCGAGACGGCCACAACGACGAAGAGCACCACCACCCAGCCACGCTTGCGCAGCATCCGAAGGTAGAAGCGTGGGTCGGCCGTAACCGGCGGGGGTGCTGCGGGCCCGACCGGCGGCAAGGGCAGGTAACCTGTGACCCGGCCGTGGCCATTCCCGGAGCGTGGAACGTCACCGAGATCCATGGGTATCCGTCTCTTCCGAGGCAGCGGGTGATACCGGTGGCAGGGGCAACCCGGCGACACCAAAAACCATCAGGAGGTGGACCCGGCGCGGGTAACCTTGCGGTGCTAACGACCGCGCTACGGCCCGGATGGGCGGCGCAGCGCCGCCATCCCCCGCGCGCCAGTGCGCTTCCGGGCACTCTCCACCTCAGGTGGCTCCGGTAACAACCGGGTCGTATGATTAGCGCTGTTCTCGTCGGCCGGGACCAGACCGGGCGACGTCCGCGGCAGATCGGTCTTTCCGACCCACTGCAGGACCGCCCGAGAACCCGGACGCCGTCGGGGCAGCTATCCTCTGCCGCGCATGCCTTCCTCGAATTGGGGACGTGGCGGCAGTGTTTTTGTGAATTTGCCGGAGCAATTCCCGTATTTCTGTACCGCCCCGGTTGAACTCACCAGCTTGTTCGGCAGCAACAGCAGCCTGCTTTAGGGTTCTTCCAGAAAGGTGCAGCGCAAGGCGGAGTGCCTGAGCGATCCGGGGCCTTTCTCCTGCGCTGCAGGCCAGTCGCACGGCCTTGCAGCCGTACCGCCACCCAATCATCACACACCGCACCCACGGCGGGTGAAGGAAGAGGCCGGCGCAGCGCCGAAGCCTCTCCCCTGACCATCACGGGCTTGGGGCCTGAGGGCTCGTCTGGCTCGTACGTCTGGAGGTACCAGTGATGAGGGGTTTCTGCCAGCCTGCCCGGATCCTGGCGATGTGCACGCTGCTGCTGATGGCGGCACTGGGTCACGCTGGCGCCGCGCCCAACCTGTTTGGCGAAGAGGGGCTCATCCTGTCCCCCACGGCGGACGCAATGCCCAAGGGCGCCTACGCCTTCGGCATCAACACCGTCGATGAGACCTACCGCCGTTACAACACCGAGAACAACGGCACGGTCACCCACTACTACCACCACGCCCTCCTACCGTTCCTGGATATCACCCTCGCCCTGACCAACTTTGACAACCAGTTGCTCGGCCGCCACTTCGGGCCAGCGCGGCCGCTCGACTCGAGTAGCGGCGGCTGGAACATCGACAAGATGGCCAGCGCCCGGGCGCTACTCCTGCAGCAGGGGAAGGCCTGGTGCTCCCTGGCTGTCGGCTGGCGAGACTTCACCGGCACCTCTTACTTTACTGCCAAGTACGCCGTCCTCAGCCGTTCGCTTCCCCTGCGCCCGGGCACGGGGGTCGGGCTGACGTTGCATGCCGGCTATGGCACGGGCACGCTCAAGGGAGCGTTCGGGGGCGTCGAGTATCGCCCGGCTGAGTCGCTCGCCCTCCTGCTGGAGTCAGAGCGGGGGCGCATCCACCTGGGTGCTCGCTATCGCCTAACCCGACAGCTCGACCTGCAGCCGGCCTTCCTCGGGCTGCGTGGGCTGGGGGGTGGGGTCGCCTACCACAACACGTGGTAGCGCCGCGGCGTGACGAAACAGAAAGGGCAGCGGGCCGCCAGCCAGCATGGCGCCGAGCCAGCACCGCCGCTGAGACGTTTGGGCCAGCCTTCCGCTTCCGCACCCATCGCCGGGTCGGATGCGGTACACCTCCAGGACGAGGAGAGGCTCCGTGACGACGCGTCTGTTCCTGAGGGTCCGCTACACGGTTCCTGTAGACGCACTCTGCATCTTGCTGGCGTTCGTCTTGAGTGTCGCCATTCGGTTTGAGCCGGCGGCGCTCTGGCCCGTGCTGCTCGCCCACCAGGGTCTCCTCTGGCTTTCGCTCGCGATCCGCCTGCCAACCTACGCCCTGTTTGGTCTCTACCACCGGCTTTGGGCCTACGCGAGCACGCGCGAACTGGTCTCTATTGTCGTGGCGAGCGCCGTGAGCTCGCTCACCCTGCTGCTGGCGCTAGGCTTACTGCTGCCGTGGCTGGGGGGTTACCCGGGCGAGTCACGAACGCTGCTGGCCCTCGATGGGATCCTGAACCTGGCGCTGCTGAGTAGCACCCGCCTGGCGCTGCGCCTGGCCCAGGAGCAGGCCGCCCGGCGTCACCGCAAACTGCCACCGATGTTCGTCTCCACCGGCGAAATGCGCCGGGTCCTCGTCGTTGGAGCCGGAGACGCGGGCGCGCGCATCATCCGGGAGATGCAACTGAACCCGGAAAGCGGCTTGCTGCCGGTTGCCGTCGTCGATGACGCCCGCGCCAAACAGCACATGCGCGTTCATGGCACGCCGGTAGTCGGCACCTGTGACGACCTGGCGACCGTCGTCGAGCGCTTCCGCATCCAGGAGGTGATCATCGCCATCCCCTCCGCGCCCGGCACCACCATCCAGGCGCTGCGGCGTGCCTGCGTCCAGGCTCGGGTTCCCTTCCGGGTGATCCCCAGCATCCATGAGATGCTGGACGGCCGCTCTCCCCTCCAACACCTGCGCGCGGTGAGTATCGAAGACCTCCTCCGGCGCGACCCGGTAGTCACCGACCTGGCGGGCGTGCGGGCGTACCTCGCCGGGAAGTGCATCCTCGTCACCGGCGCTGGCGGCTCCATCGGCAGCGAGCTTTGCCGCCAGATCGCCGGCCACTGCCCCTCTCGCCTGCTGCTCCTGGGCCACGGCGAGCACAGCATCTTCAACATCGAGCGCGAGCTACGCCGGCGTTTCCCGGAAATACCGGTGCAACCGATCATCGCCGATGTGCGCGACGAAGAGCGCGTGGAGGGTATCGTGGCCCGCTACCAGCCGGGCACCATCTTCCATGCCGCCGCCCACAAACACGTGCCGCTGATGGAGGCGAACGTCACCGAGGCGTTCACCAACAACGTCCTGGGCACCCAATGCGTCCTGCGCGCCGCCGAACGGCACGGGGTGGAGCGCTTCGTGCTGATCTCCTCCGACAAGGCGGTGAACCCGACGAGCGTCATGGGAGCCACGAAACGCGTGGCCGAGCTGCTGGTCTACGATGCGGCCCTTCGCACCGGCCGGCCGTTCGTCGCCGTACGTTTCGGGAATGTGCTGGGCAGCCGTGGCAGCGTCGTGCCGATCTTCCAGGAGCAGATTGCCGCGGGAGGGCCGGTGACGGTCACCCATCCCGACATGCGCCGCTACTTCATGACGATCCCGGAGGCGGTCCAACTGGTGCTGCAGGCCGCGGCGCTGGGTCACGGCGGTGAGGTCTTCATGCTGGACATGGGCGAGCCGGTGCGGATTCTCGACCTGGCCACTTACCTCATCGAGCTGTCGGGGCTCTCGCCGAAGGAGGACATCGCAATCCAGTTCACCGGCCTGCGGCCCGGCGAGAAGCTCTACGAGGAGTTAGCGCTCGACAGCGAGCACTATCGCCCGACGGCCCACCAGAAGATCCTGGTCTGCCACAGCAATGCCAGGCCAGTAGCCACGGGGGATTACCTGGAGCGTGGGGTAGCCGCGGCGGCGCGCTTCGCCCGTGCCCTCGACAACGAGGCGGTGCTCGGCCAACTCCTCGACCTGGTGCCCGAGTTCCAAAGCGGGCAGCGCGCGCCCGCGCCACCCCCCGCGTCCTCTTAGCACTGGTAGTAACTGCGGTACCACTCTACGAACCGGGGGATACCGACCTCGATCGGCGTCTGCGGCCGGAAGCCGGTGTCGGCCATCAGGTCGGCCACGTCGGCATAGGTCTCCAGCACGTCGCCCGGCTGCATCGGCAACAGCTCCACCGCCGCCTTGCGGCCCAGCGCCTCCTCCAGGACGGCGATCACCCGCATCAGCTCCTCCGGCTGGTTGTTGCCGATGTTGTAGACGCGGTAGGGCGCCCGGCTCGTCGCCGGATCGGGCGCGTCGCCCGACCACGCGGCATTCCCCTGGGGCACGCGGTCCAACACCCGCACCACCCCCTCCACGATGTCGTCCACGTAGGTGAAGTCCCGGCGCATGTTCCCGTAGTTGAAGACCTGAATCGGCTTGCCGGCCAGGATCGAGCGGGTGAAGCTGAAGACCGCCATGTCCGGCCGGCCCCAGGGGCCGTAAACGGTGAAGAAACGTAGTCCGGTGGTGGGAACAGCGAAGAGGTGGCTGTAGCAGTGCGCCATCAGCTCGTTCGCCTTCTTCGTGGCGGCATACAGGCTGAGGGGGTGATCCACGTTGTGGTGCACGGAAAACGGCGTGGTGGTGTTGGCGCCGTAAACCGAACTGGAGGAAGCGTAGACCAGGTGCTCCACCTCCTGATGCCGGCACGCCTCCAGGAGGTTGGCGAAACCCACCAGGTTGCTGGCAATGTACACCTGAGGGTGGTGGATGGAGTAGCGCACCCCCGGCTGCGCCGCCAGGTTTACCACGCGCTGCGGCCGGTACTCGGCGAACGCCTGGTCCAGCCGCTCGCGATCCGCCAGATCGGCACGCACGAAGCGGAACCCCGGGGTCTGCTGTAGCCGGGCCAGCCGGGCTTCCTTCAGGCTAACCTCGTAGTAGTCGTTGAGGTTATCGAGGCCGAGCACCTCATCGCCCCGCGCTAACAAGCGCTGGCTAAGGTGAAACCCGATGAAGCCCGCCGCGCCGGTCACCATGATTCTCGCCATATCGCTGGCTCTCCTACCTCACCACTCCGCGTCAGTCGCCGCGGGCACGCCTGGCGCGCCTCCCTTGCGGCATCCGCGCGAGGCCCTGCCCTGTGTGGGGCCCCTCGGCCGCGGCTCGCCCCCGACTGACCGCATCGCCCACGCTCAAGTTCTGGCTGGTCGGTCGCTCTCCTGCCGCGGCTCTCCCACGGCACCGATGGTAGGCACCCCCTCGGCAGGGCTGGCCGCGGCGGTGGTGAATCCGAACAGCAGGGCGACCCAGGAAGGAGACACCCTGCCGATGCTCACCCGTGAGTGCCGCCGCAGCCATTTCCCCTCGCTGGAGGGGATCACCTACCTCAACACTGCCGCCGAGGGGATCCCGCCCCTCGTCGTCGGGGAGGCGCTGGCCCGCTACTTCCAGGACCACCAACTCGGCATGGACGGGCGAGCGCGCCATTTCGCCGAGTGGGAGGCCGCCCGGGCCCTGGCCGGCGAGTTCTTCGGCCTCACCGGCGCCGAGGTTGGCATTTGCTCCTGCACCTCCGAGGCGTTCAACCTGGCGGCACTCGCGCTGCGCCTGCAGCCGGGCGATGAGGTGGTGATCAACGACCTCGACTTCCCGGCGGGCACCACGCCCTGGCTGCAGCCCTCTTGCCCGGCCACGGTGAAACTATGGCCCGCCCGCGACGGCGCCCTCCGCGTGGAGGACCTGATCCCCTTGCTGGGGCCGCGCACCCGCCTGGTAACCACCTCCCTGGTGAGCTTCTACAACGGCTTTCTGATCCCGCTGCCAGCCGTGGTGGAGGCCGTGCGCCGCTACTCCCCTGCCCTGCTGGCGCTGGACGTGACGCAGGCGCTCGGGCGCATCCCCCTCCACCTGGAGGGCGTGGATCTGGTGGTGAGCAGCACCCACAAGTGGATCCTGGCCTGCCACGGCGGCGGCCTGGTGGGAGTACCGGCCGCGCGCGCCGCGGAGTGGACGGTGCCCGCCGGAGGCTGGTACCACCTGGAGGACCCGTTCGGGCCGGAGCGCTTCGCGCGCGCCGTCAGCCGGCCGGGCGCCGCCGGGTTTACCGTGGGGATGCCGAACTTCCCCGCGGTCTACGCCATTCGCGCGGCGTTGGAGTACCTCCGCGGCGTGGGCGTCGCGGCGATCGAGCAGGCGGCGCGGCCGCTGGTGCGCGCCTGCCTGGATGGGCTGCGCCGCCTCCCGGTCGAGGTGATCACCCCCGCCGAGGAAGACGCGCTGGCGGGCATCCTCGCCTTCCGCCATCCGGAAGCGGAGCGGCTGCAGGCCCACCTGCGGGCGGCAAACGTTCACCTCATGGCGCAAGCCGGCCGGCTGCGCGTCTCCCTGCACGGCTACAACACCAGCGACGACGTGGAGGCGTTCCTCCGCCACCTGCACCAAGCGCTCGGCCAGGTCGGCCCCGGATAGGAGCCTCAACCCCACCAAGAACTAACGGGGCACTTCGCGGCGCGGGGCACCCCGCCGGTGCGGCGGAACCGCGCCGCGACCGGGGGCATTCGCTCTGCTCCCGCCGGCAGGACGTTGCCAGGCCACCGGCCAACTGAACTGCGGCAGGCGCCCGAGAGACCCGGCCCGTCTGGCGGCAGCGCCGGGAAGTGGCGCGCAGCGGCGCCGGCCGGGGCATGGTGCCCCCCGAAAGGAGACCGCAGGCGATGACTGTTCAAGACCGAAGCATCCTCCGCGAACTGGCTACCCAGGTGGCGGAGATCGCCGCCCTCCCCGTTCAGCAGGAAACCATCCGCCTCTGGAAGGCGCTGAACTCCCTCCGGCCGGTCCGGCCAATGGTCGCCATCGACCAGGTGTGCTGGAACGAGATGAACGTGGAGGATGAGCTGACGCTGCGCTGTGAGGATCCGTTCTGCCGTGGTCTGGAGGGGCACCTCCGCCGCACTCTCTACTCGTGGCGTCACCTGCGCGCCGACATGGTGGTCGAGCCGGTGATCGACATCTACAAGGCAATCGGCAACACCGGTTTCGGCCTCGGCGTCGAGGAGCAGTGCGTCGCCACCGATCCCACCAACGACGTGGTCAGCCATCATTACATCGACCAACTGCGCACCGAGGCCGACCTGGAGAAGATCCGCGACCCGGTGATCACCTACGACGCGGCGGCCACCGCCGAGGCCGAGGAGAAGGCCCACGAGATCTTCGATGGGATCCTGGAAGTGCGGGTGCAAGGCGCCTTCCCGGTCTACGCCCCCTTCGATATCATCTGCTGCTGGCGGGGCGCCGAGCCGCTGATCTACGACCTGGCCGACCGCCCGGAGTTCATCCACGCCATCCTCCGCCGCCTCACCGATGCGCAGCTCCGCATGTTGGACCAACTGGAGGCGCAAGGCCTGCTCGGCACGCACCAGTCCTGGATCCACTGCACCGGCGCCTTCACCGACGAGCTGCCTGAAAGCGACCCTGCCCACCCGCGCGCCACCAGCTTGTGGACCTTTGGCATGTCGCAGATCTTCTCCACCGTCTCCCCGGCGATGCACGAGGAGTTCGAGCGGCCCTACCTCACCCCCTGGTTCGAGCGCTTCGGCCTCGCCTACTATGGCTGCTGTGAGCCCCTCGACAAGAAGATCGCGATGATCCGCAAGCTCCCGAAAGTGCGCAAGATCTCGATGAGCCCCTGGGTGGACCAGGAAAACGGTGCCCGCCAGATCGGCGGCGACTTCGTCTTCTCGCGCAAACCGAGCCCCGCCTTCCTGGCCGTTGGCGAGTGGAACCCCGAGGCCGTGCGGCGTGACCTGCAGCAGACGGTGGAGATCTGTGCCCGGTATGGCTGCCCGCTGGAGCTGATCTTGAAGGACATCAGCACCGTCCGTTACCAGCCCCAGCGCCTCTGGGAGTGGGCACGGGTGGCGATGGAAGTGGTCACGGCTGGATAGCCACTGGCCAAGGAGAAGCGCAATATGGAGAGTGAATCAGCATCGCGCGAGCGCCGGGCCTACTGGGCGGCGCAGATGGACGAAGCCTATGCCTTCATGCAGGCGGTGAGCGCCTACCCGGTGGAGGAGTGCGGCGAGCGAGTGGTCTCGCTGCCCGAAGCGGTGGCCGCCGCGGGGGAGGAGGTCGAGTTCTCCACCCGGCCGCACGTCCTCGGCCTGCCGCGGCTCTACCTGCTCCGGGAGGGGCTCGTCCCCGCCTTCCTGCGGGCGACGCGCGCGCTGAACGAGCGGGGCTGGGTGCTGCGGGTGGAGGATGCCTACCGAACGGTGACGATGCAGAAGCACCAGGCGCGCCAGCCGTACGCCCTCGACGCGGTGCTCGACAAAGTGCTGTGGGAGAACGAGGGGCAAACGCCCACGGTGGAACTGCTCTCCCGGCGGCTGGCAGCGCTGATCGCCGCGTCGCCCGCGGTGGGCACGCACCTGTCCGGCAGCGCGGTGGATGTCTCCGTCCTGCACCGGGACACGCGCGCGGAGGTGGACCGCGGCGCGCCTTACCTGGAGATGAGCGAGCGCACGCCGATGGCATCCCCCTTCGTCTCGCCCGAGGCCCAGCGGAACCGGGAGATGATCACGCAGTTGATGCGCGGCCACGGCTTCGTGACCTACCCCTGGGAGTTCTGGCACTACAACGCGGGCGACGCCTACGCCCACTACCTGGAGCGCACCGGCCAGCCCGCTCGCTACGGCCCGGTGGAGGTCGACCCCCGCACCGGAGCGGTGACCCCGATCGAGCGGCCGCACGAGCCGCTTAACTCCCCCGCCGAGCTCGCGCTGCTGCTGGAACAGGCGCTGTCTCGACGCCAGGAGGCCCGGCCAGCCGTCGACGCGCGCTAGAAACCGTAGGCCGCCGGGCGCATCGCCGTGCGTCCGGCGGCCGGCACAGAGTCGGCGCGGTTCCTCGCCGACCGCTCCTTAGCTCAAGTCGGGCGGGCCGCCGCGCGCTTTGTCCTGAAGGATGCGATCCGCCTCCGGCTTGGTGTCGCCCGGCTGCAGCTCCAGTTCGCGAATCATCCGCGCAATCGGGGTTGCCGGATCGTTGGACCAGAAGATGCCTTCATCCTCCGCCTCGCTGTAGCGGAAGTCAACGCGGTCGCCATAGCGTTCCCGCAACGCCGCGCCGTTGCGCAGCGCCGGCTGCCACTGGAGGATGGCGAACTCCAGGTCAATCTCCGCGACCAGCACTCGCTCTTCCGGCCGGGTGATGGAGTAGAGCAGGTGCCCGGTGGGGTCGACCAGTGAGGCGTTGTTGCGCCAGGTGCTGGTCAGCACGTAGTAGCGGCCGCGCAGCGCCCGGCAGGCGGCCCGCACCTTGCCGGGCGACTGGGTGGACCAGACCACCAGTTCTGCCCCCTTGCGGCGCAGCACCTCCCAGCCTTCGTCATACGCCATATCCCAGCAGATCTGCACGCCCACCTTGCCGAAGTCACAGTCAAACACGGGGAAGTTGCGGCCAGGCACGCAGCCGCCCTCCAGGCTGCCATCTTCCATCACCACTAGGTGAACCTTGCGGTAGGTGCCAACCACCTCGCCCCGGCGCCCGAGCAGCACCGCGGCGTTGAAGGTCTCCTGGCGTCCGGTGTGCGGGTTGCGCTCCTTCAGCAGCAGCGGCACCAGGAGGTAGCAGCGGTGCTCGCGGGCCTTGGTGCCAAAGTAGCCGTGGATCTCCCCGGCGAAAGGGAAACCGCCCTCGGGTCCGAGCGGCAGCCCGCCGCTGACGGCCACCTCGGGGAGCGCCGCGAGGTCCAGGCCGCGGTCATAGCGCGCTCTGGCCTGCTGGGCCATCTCGTCCACCAGCGTGCCCAGTTCTTCCAGGCGGGCGCGCAGCCCGGGGTAGTCGCCCCACATCGCGTACATGCACGTACCCACCACCACCTTGCGCGGGCCGCCCTCACTCTCACTTCGCATCGTCGTTCGCCTCTTTCTCGGTCGCAAACCCGAGGAACAACCCCCTCATGGGAACAGGCCGCCCTGCCCCCTCCCGTAGGAGCCATCCATGCCCGGCAGGCGGGCACCCAAGAGGATGAAAATGGGGCTCTGTCGCCAATCCGGGAGGCAGGCAGCCGATCCGCACCCCGAAGGGGTGCCATCACCCAGCCCAGGGTGCCGCACCCTGGGATACCCCACGGGCGCATTTCGCCTAACCCTGAAAGGGTTGGACCGGGGAACCCCCGTTGTGAAACCCTTTCAGGGTTTCGGGGCTGGGCACGGGCGGGTTTCCCCAGGGTTCGGAACCCTGGGCTATTCGGATCGCCGGCGTCCCGCCGGCTAACCCGGGCCATCGGCAGCCCTCGCGCCTCCTACGCCGGCCGGCGAGACGCCGGCGAGACGGCCTATCAGGGGCGGAGACTCCTCTTACGCCGGGCTATCGGCCGGCGCCCACTCGAAACAACGGAGGCGCAGGCCGTGCCCTTCAACCGCCAACGCGCCCACCCAGCCGTTCCCAGGCTCCAGGTGCATCAGCGACCAGCGGCACGCCTCTGCCGGATCCGGCCGCGTGCCGAGCAAGGCCGCCGGCTCGCCCGGCGCCAGCGAGACGTCGAAGCTGTCCAGCGGCAGCAAGAGGCCCCTGCCGGTCGCCTTGACGTAGGCCTCCTTACGCGTCCAGCAACGAAAGAAGCCGGCGCACCGCTCCGCTTCTGGCAGGCGCTCCAGCGCGGCCACCTCGCGCGGCGAGAAGAACCGTCGGGCGATCCCCTCGCGCATGACCTCCGGGCGGATCCGCTCCACATCGATGCCAACCGCGCGGCCGCACGTCAGGGCATAGAGCGCCAGGCCACCCGAGTGAGACAGGTTGAACTGCAGGTCGCCCGCTGCTGGCTCCGCCAGCGCCGGCTTACCCCACGGGCCGTAGACGAAGCGCACCGCGCCTGGCGTGCTGCCCAGCGCGCGCGCCAGGATGTCGCGCAAGATCCCCCGGGCGGCGATGAAGCGGTTGCGGTCGTCCTCAAAGCGGAAGCGCGCCGCCCGCTCGCGTTCGTCGGGCTGGAGCGTCTCCAGAAGCGCGCCCACCCGCGGCACCGCCTGGTCCAGGGAGGCGCGCCAGACGTGTACCTCCGCCGCGCCAGGCAGCGCAGCGGCGGGCGCCGGCAGCCAAGCGGACCCCTCCACGGCCCCGTTCGCCTCCAACACCCACGCCATCAGGGCACCCCTGCCGCAGACGACCCGTTCAGAAACGGACTGCCTTCAGCGCCTCGTAGTAAAGCCAGTGCCCAAAGTCATTCGGATGGTTGATATTGTTGCCCAAGAGGCTGGAGGCATCCTTGCGCGCCAACACCCTGGCCCACACCGAGTAGACATCCGCGTAGGCGCAGCGGGTCCGCTCCGCCGCGCGCTGGGTGGCGGCGGCGTACTGCTCCATGCGGTGGGAGCCGAACTTCCAGTCGGGGTGGGGCGGGAAGGCAGAGAAGAGGAGCACATCCGCGCCGGTGCGCTCGCGGATCGTCGTCACCATCGTGACCAGGTTCCCCTCGAACTGCGCCAGGGGCACACCGAAGCCCTCGATGTTGTGGTCATTCATGCCGAAGCCGACCAGCACCAGGTCAGGCTGGCGGGAAAGCACTTTCTCTTCCAGGCGGGCCAGGCCGTTCACGGTCGTATCGCCGCCGGTGGCGCCGTTCTCCACCGTGATCTGTGCCTTGGGGAAGCGCTGCCGCAGCAAGGCGCCGTAGCGGTGGAAGAACTGCAGCGCCTCGGTAGAGGCCTCACCGCCGGTGGTGATGCTGTCGCCGAAGGCGATGATCTTGAAGGCGCCCCCGGCATTCAGGCGCTCGCGGGTGCGGCGCAGCCGGTCGCCCTGGCGGCTCTCCTCGGCCAGCGGCCGGCCGCGGCGCGTCTCGTAGTCCACCCAGACGAAGTAGGCGTGGTTGCCGATGCCGGTGAACTGGCTGTGGTCGAACTCCTTTTGGCCGTAGAGGACGTTGCGGCTGAAGTCGGGAATGCGCGAGTTCGGCGTGCGGGCAATGGTGCCGCGCTCGTAGTCTACCGTGTAGTCGCGTCCCTCCTCGTAGCGGATGGTATCCTCGCGGCTGGCGTCGTAAGTGCTGCGCACTTGCACGCTGCCGCGCACCAGGTCCTCGAAGCACAGCGCCCCGGGATCCGTCCGGGCCAGCACCAGGCTGTCACCCACCACCTTCATCCTTCGCCCTCCACGTGCCGGCGCGCCTTTGTCCGCGGCCCAGGCCGTCGCCGACACCAACGCGCACCCCACCAGCAACACTCGCCAGGTCATCGGCACATCCTCCAGGCGGCGCCCCGGCTCGCCAGGCTCCGCGAAACGCCGTCACGATCTCTTTGCGCCGTGAAGGCCCGGGCCCACGGCATCCTCGCGGCCGGCAGGGCCGCCGATCACCGACGCGGGGGAGGACCGGGTACCCCGTCGTGCCTCCCCCGCGCTGTCCGATATGCCAGCCGCTCCTTACGGCAGCGGCAGCAGCGTGCTGCGCACGGCGGGCGCCAGCGATCGGCCCGTCCCATCAACCAGGGAGATGCGCACCGGGGCGGCGCCGTGCAGGCGCAGGCGCACGCTGGCGCTCGCGCCGGGGCGTGCCGGCAGTTCCAGCGTCACCGGGCGCTGGCTATCGCCCACCGCCACGCGCACTCGCGAGCGCGTGCCCTCCGCTCCGGCCACGCCCAAGCGCACCGGCAGCGTCAGCACCTCGCCGCTCGTTGCCAGGAACGCGCCATCCGCCAGGCCCACCGGCTCCGGCACCTGCAGCGAGAGCGGCAGCTCCGCTAGCGCCTGGCCTTGAACCCACCAGGTCAGCGTCGGGTTGGCCTTTCCGGCCTGCCGCAGCTCCAGCGGCACCGCCACGCGCTTGGTGGCGCCGGCCGGGAGATCCACCCGCTGCGTCGCTCCGCCGCGAATCCCGACCACGGCCGTAGTCGGCGCGTCGGTGCGGTTGCGCAGCCCCACTTCCACCTTCTGGTTGCCCCAGCGGTTGGGCAGGCGCACCTCGGTCAGCGCTACCGGGCCTTCCTGCAGCAGGGCCACCCCGAAGCGCTCCGGCACGTGGAAGCCTTGATCCGTCACCGACCAGGCAGCGTGCGGGCGGTTGGCGCCGCCGGCGAAGCGGCTGCGGCAGAAGTTGGCGGCCAACACCGGTGCGCGCGTCACCCCGGCCGTTGCCAGCTCCGCCCAGGGGATCGCCATCTCCACGCACCAGCGGTCGCTCTCCTTACGGACGCGTACTTGCACGGCGGGATCCCAGGAGGGGTCCTGGTTCTTCTCATCGTAGACGCAGGTGTTCGGGTTGACGATGAAGTGGGCATACTTCGTCCGGTCGGCGGACGCCACAAACAGCTCTATGCTGTCATCGATCCACACCATCGGGGTGTCGTGGCCCTCCTGCCGGGCCACCAGTTGGTCCATCCGCGGCTCGTGGCAGACAAACGAGACGTACAGCGCCTCGTCGTCGCAGAGGGCGCGCGCCTCGGTCGGGGCCGAGGCCGGCTCGCCATCGGGCACCGTGCGGAAGTCACCGGCCACCGCGCTGTCGCGCCAGCAGGCATCGGTGCAGTCCCCGTCGATCAGCGGCGCCTGGGCGGTGCGGACAATTGGCAGCACCGGCAGGGGCGCCGCCTCAACGCCGGTAGGCTCCTCGGCACGCACCACGAGGGTGATCGGCACGCTGCCCTTCCTCGAAACCCGGCGTCCGGCCAGCAGATCCTGCAGGTCCACGATCAAGCGGGCGACGGCATGGCGCACCTTGTGCAGGCGCGGCGTCTCGAAGGTGGGCGCGTTCATCAGGTTCGTCCAGGGGATCGCCTCCACCAGCGCGTCGAGATTGCGCTGCGCGGCTTCAGCCGCCTGGCGAACACTCTGCTGGTCGCTGCGGCGCGCTTGCTCGATGAGCTGCGTTGCCACGTGCAGGTAGGCGTAGTCGTCCACACCCTCGCGATGGGCTTCCCAGGCGATGGTGGGGATGGCGCCCTGGTAGGTGCTCCAGTCGTCCGCCTTGAGCAGGTGCGGGTAGGCGGTCGCCTGCTCCTTCGGCTCCGCCGGGTTCACGGCCGAGCCATCGAAGTCGTTGAAGACATCCTGGTGCACCCGGCAGAAGGTCCACGCCACCGCGGCCTTGGCGCCGCTCTTCCAGAGGAAGAAGCCAGCGCCGTAGCGGTTCGCGAAGAGGGTACCCTCCTGCGGGAAGGGGTTGACGTAGCAGCCGGTGCCGTACCACCAGAACTCCGCCTTCCGGCGGGCCGAGCCTTCGCGCGCGATGCGGGCGCTGGCCGCGCTGCTGACCAGGCCGCTGATAAAGCAGGGAGCGGTGAGGTAATCGGCTGCCGCCCGCTCGAAGAAGCGAAGATCGCCGGAGGTGGCATAGGTCAGGGCGCCACCGCGGCGCCAGCACTCGTACTCCTGCACGGCGTAGGTGTTATCGGCGCCTGGCTCGTCCACTCCGTAGAAGTGCCAGGCGGCCGGGGCATCGCGGGTGGCCTCCACGGCGGCGCGCGCCACGGCGGCGACGCCCTCCTTCAGCGCCTCCGGCCACACGTCCTTCTCCAGGTCGCACTTCAGGCCCAGGGCATCGCGCACGGCGGCGGGCATGCCACCAAAGCTGCAGACGTGGGGGCCGGGCAAGCCGGCTTCCTTGCACAGCGTCGCCAGCCGCAGGTACGCGCTCGCGTCAAAGCGCACCTTGCCGGAGCGGATCTCCGACAGATCCGCGCTGCCCAACGGCATCTCCACCAGACCGTTGAAGCCATGGCGGGCGAAGTCGCGCAGCTCCGCCAGTATCTGCGCGTCGCTCATCGTGCGCCAGCGCATCACGTCAGCATACAGCAGCCAGTAGCGATCCGTCGGGCGCTGCAGCCGGAAGGGCAGCACCTCGATCTGCAGCGGCAGCACCAACTGGCCCTCCTCGCTGCGGATCGTGACAGAGGCCCGGTAAGTGCCGGCCTGGGCGTTGTCGGGGCAGCGAAGGGTGATCCAGAAGGCGGTGTTCTCGCCGGCGCGCAGGTCAAACGGCCGCTCCTCGAGCACGCCGCGGCTCAGCGGCACCATCTTTTTCCCGTCGCGGCACGGCAGCAGCAGCTCCGGGGTGATGTAGTACTCGCGCGACCGCCAGCCGGTGCGCTGCGGCCAGAAGTGCATGTGGCGCACGTCGACAGTCACCGGGGCCTTGCCAGGGTCCACCGTGACAGAAAGGCCACGCAGGTCGCGGAGGCCGTGGATGCCGAAGACGACCGGCTCCTCCTCGCCCTGCGCGAGGAAGGTCGAGAGCTGGCGCACGCGCTCCTCGGGGCGCGGCGGCACGTCGGGTCGGTAATCACCGGGGTCGGGCGTCACGTAGGCCATCATTCCGGCCGACCGCTCGGCGCGCGCCGGAGCCGGGGCCCGCCAGGTCACCGGGGGCCGTTCCCGTTCCTTGAACGGTTCCCCGGGGTCCACGGAATCGTAACGAACGCCTCCAATCGTCACCGGTCCGGTGCTCTCGGCGCTCCAGGCGCCGGGCACCGCCACCGTGAGGATTAGCAGGAAGCAAGCAAATCGCATAAGGGCGCTCCTCCATTCCTAACCGCTTCATTCGGCAGGCGGCGGCTGCCTCCTGCCGGCACTGGCCGAACGCGCCCTCAGCCCCCGAACGCCAGCATGTAGGAACGGGCGGCCTCCGGCGAGATGAACAGGCTCACCACGGTCCAAAGGATCCCGCCGATGGTGAAGTGGCCGATGATCAGGCCCAGGAAAAACGGCAGGCTGCGGCGGTACAGCTTCAGGCCGCCCACCTTCAGGACGGTGAACTTCAACAGCCACGCCACGAAGAGCGGGAAGAAGGCGGTGGTGACGTCCCCGTGCGCGGTCGCCACGATGAAGCCGAGCGGATGGAGGGGGAAGCCGGGGATGCGGGCGCGCAGCCAGGCGATCCCCAGCGCCGAGGCGAAGCCCGCGCCGTTGGCGCCCAGGCGTGACCAGTCGCGCGGGGGTGGCGCGGCAAGGCGGCTGGCCATCTGTTGATACTCCTGCTGCGCCACCATCCCCCGGTACTCCCCGGCGCCACTCACCGCCGCGTTGCTGCCGACATCGTGGAACGCCGTCAGGTGCGACCAGAACGACAGCGCCAGCCCCACGACGAAGATCGCCACCAGCGCCGTGCCGAGCGTCTTCCGGGGGATCCGCGCCTGATCGGCCAGCTTCAGGGCGTCCACCTGGTAGGCGGCCATCTGCTGGCCCAGGTGGTGGCGCGACAGCCACGCCAGGCTGGAGAAGATCACCATCCCGCGCGCCCCGCCGAGGCCGGTCACCCCTGGCACCGAGAGCGCGTTCAGCAGCATCTCCTTCGGCAGGCCATAAGGAAAGAGCCACTCCAGCGGGAGACCCGTCTCCGCGCGCATCCGCGCGTACACCAGCACGAAGCAGCCGATTACCAGGAAGTAGGCGGCCGCCACCTCCAGCGCCAACCCGGCGGCCCACGCCCACCCAACCAACGTGGCGCTACAGACGGCCAGCCCCACCCAGGCCAGACGGGCCTCCCCGGCGCGCTGCCACGCCTCGCGCCACAGCGCCGCCAGGTGCCGCCGCGCCCCCCACAGCAGCAGGATCCCCACCGCCGGGTAGGCCCCGGCGCTCTGCTCTTGGAAGAAGGGGAAGCCCGGTTGGTCGTAGCCAGCCGCCGTGCCGGCCACCGCTACCAGCTTCTGGGCCAGGTAGAAGAACCACGCCGAGAAGCTGATATCGAGCGGCACGAAGTAGCCGAACCCGATCACCTCCAGCAAGTAGAAGAGCGCGATCGAGTTGAACGGCACCCAGGGGCGGGCGAAGCCGAGGCTGCCCAGCGAGTAAGCGTAGCCGGGCGCCGGGATCGTCGGCAGCAGGGCGTGCCCGATGTTGAGGAGGTTGAAGGCGGCCGCCACCCCGAAGCCGAGCCACATCACCGGGTGACGGAACAGCGAGCGGCGGTCGTCCGAGTAGCGGGCGCCGCCCTCGGTGGTCAGCGCCAGGGGCAGCGTCAGCAAGGGAAAGGAGAGGCGCTCGGCGTGCAGCCACTGGCGGCGCAGCAGCAGCATCAGGCACAGTGAGGCGCCGAAAAGGGCCAGGAAGATCGGCAGCCAGCGCAGCAGCACCGGCAGCCACGCCCCCCAGGGCACCGCCCCGTCGCGCGAGCCCTCCCAGTAGCTACGGATCGCCTCGGCATCGCGCGGCGCGTACCAGGCGGGCAGGTGCTCCACGTAGGGCGCCAGCGCCGGGTTCGACTGGCTGCCGTATTGCAGCGCCACCAGGTGCGGCAGAAACGGCCGCACCGCGAAGATCCCCGCCAGCCACACCCCGACGGTGAGCAGGGCATAGATCAGCAGCGCCTGCCGACCATCGGGGCAGAGGCGGGGCGCCTTGCGCCGCAGCAGCGGGCGCAGCGCCAGCACCAACAGCAGCCCGGCAAACGCCGGCATTGGCGGCACCCCACTGGAGATGAAGCGCCCCAGCGGCACCTCCAGGTGGCGTACCGCCACGTTCACCGCCACCAGCACGCTGGCGGCGATGGCGACGGTAACGCCCGCTGCCCGCCATGAGAAGCCCGCGGGAGCCGCAGCCGCGGGCGCCGGCGACTCCCTGGTTGCCTGGTAAAGCCTGCTCATCACCTCGCGGGGGGAACAGGCCGGATCGCGGGCCACGGCCTCCGCCAGGCCGGCCGGCTACCGCACCTCGTAGACGTGAACGTCCAGTGGGGCGAAGTGGTCGCTGAGCCGGCCGTCGCGCACGGGCACCGTGCGCTCCTCAAACAGGACCGTCGCCCGGGCGCGGCCCCGGAGGAGCGACGACCTCAGGGTCAGGTCGCAGGGCTTCGGGTCGCGGTTTACGGCGATGATCACCGCGCGGTCAGGCAGTTTCCGCTCCCACAGGTGGATCTCCACCCCCTCGGCCGGCTTCTCGACCCACTGGCGCGCGGGTCGCTGCGCTTCCAGCACCGGCCGCAGCTCCTTGATCTGCCGCACCGTCTCCTTCAGCGCCGCCCAGGCTGTGGGCACCTTGGCCACCGTCAGGAAGGCATCACTCCCCTGCCCCCACCACCACCAGCAGAGGCCGCTGCTGCCGTGAGCAATCGCCATGAAGGCGTTGGCGCGCAGCATCGCCGGCCCCGGCTCGAACTTCGCCGGGTCGGGGTTGCCACCTCTGTTGGGGCCCGGCTGCTTCTGGTCGTAGCAGTGGACAATCGACATCTGGGGCACGCGCGGCCCGATCAGCGCGCGGTGGCGGTCGTAGTTGGTCGCCACGTGTGCGGTCGTGCCGTAGTCCATGCTCCAGTAAACGTCGTAGCTGTGGTGGTACTCCTTCACCAGGTGGGACTGCGCCACGGTGACGATCACCGGGTGGTTTGGATCCAACGCCTTGATTAGGCGGTAGAGGGCGCGGAGCTGATCCGGCGGCACATACTGGTGGCCCAGGTCTGGCTCGTCGAAGAGGTACCAGGCGAGGAGGGCCGGGTGCCGGCCGAGGGCGGCGACCCGCTCGGCGACAAACGCCTCGTCCCAGGCGCGCAGGCGGGCGCGGTCGAAGCCGATGAACGCCTGGATGCCGTGCCGGTGCGCCTCATCGAGGTACTCCAAGGCACTCTCGTTGGAACCCGGGCCGTCCCAGTTGTAGGCGTGGACGAAGTCGTAGCCGGCCGCGGCCATCTCGGCGATGTCTTCCTTCCGCACGCCGTACATGCCCAGCAGGAAGCGCGGCTTGCCGGCGTGGGCGATGCCGCCCTGGCGCAGCCACTCCTTCCGCATCACGCCCGGCATCCGGTTGAGGAAGCTGGTGCAAGCCGCCTGGTTGCCAGCCGCGTCCGCCACTTCCACCACCAGCCGGTGCAGGCCCGGCTCCCAGTCGCGCTCGGGAACGTAGCGGACCGATGTGCGCCCCACTCGCGCCCCCGCGGTCACGTCGCGGCCGTCGAGGGTCAGCGTCACGCGCGTCACCCTCACGTTGTCGGCGAACTTCACCGTCACCGGCTGGCGGGGTTGGGCCAGGTAGGCGTGCGCCGGGGTCACCGTCGGCTCGGTGCAGTCCTGGGTCACCGGGGCGGTCTGGTCGAAGTACCACACCACCGAGTCGGCATCGTCGTCGGCGAGGCGCACGCGCCAGTACCAGCGCCCGGGCGCCAGGGGCCGGCGGGGAGAGGCCTCCGAGTGGGGCACGCGGGCAACCGTCACCGTCTTGCCGCGCGGGAAGTTCGGGTCGGGGGAAAGCTCCAGGTTGGCATCGGCGCGCTCGGCGTACTCCCACTGAAAGCGGGGGGTGTTGTCCGCCACCGTCGCCCCGAAGGGAGGCTGGCGCAGGATGACGTGGCGGCGCACCTCGGTGAGCTTCACGTCATCAAACCAGGCGGTGCCGGTGGCGCGCAGCGCGAGGAAGATCTGGGCAAAGCCGGCCCCCTTGGGCGCCCGAATCGTGCCGGTGGCCACCCGGCGCCAGTCGGTGTCGCCGTAGCTCCCATCGGCGTAGGCGCCGGCCGCCAGCCACTCGCCCTTCTTGTCGAGCCACTCCAGGATCACCGTGCCACCGGTGGAGAACCGCTCGCCCAGCTCTTTGGCAACCACGCCTTTCGTCTTGATCCAGGCCTCCGCCTGGTAAAGCTGCCCTTCCAGCACCGGCACCTGCTGCGTCAGGTAGACGCCGGTCATGTCCGTTTGCTCCGGTGGGATTGTCACCCGCACCGATTGCCGGCCGCTGTGCGGCGCCTCCGGGTCGGCCACCGCGCGCGGATTGGCCGACCAACCCTGCAGCGGGTTGGCCGCCTCGAAGCCGGCGTTGATCACCGGCAGGTCGCGCGTCTCGGTGGGCACCTGAACCGGCTCCTGGGCGCCGGCGCGGCACGCCAGAAGCACGAACAGCACGAGGGTCTTCACTACCTTGCCGCCCATGGTCTTCCTCCCTGGTGAGCCGCCAGGCACACCAGCCTCAGATTCCCCCTGGGCGGCGTATCTCCTTGCTCCGCTTCCCAGGCGAACCTACCACCACCCAGCGCCGTCCTAAAGAAGGAGGCCCTTAGCATGAGAACCTTTCTCGCACACACGATCCTCGTGGGGCTGTTGGCCTGCACAGCGGTTTCCGGCGCCGATGCCGGGCCCTGGGGCACGACGCGGCGCAGCAGTCGGGTGACGCCCTCCCCGCGGCCGGCGCCGGCACGCTCGTTCGCGGCTGAGAACCGGGCGTTGGCCCTGATCAACGCCCACCGCCGGGCGCACGGGCTGCGGTTGCTACGCGCCGACGACCGGCTGGCCGCCGTCGCCCGGGCCCACGCCTACGACATGGCGCGGCGGGGCTACTTCTCCCACGCCAACCGCCGCGGGCAGTCGCCGTTCGACCGCATGGCACGCGGGGGAATCCGCTATCGCGCGGCGGCAGAGAACCTTGCCGTTGCCAGCACGACCGACCAGGCGGTTGCCGCCTGGATGGACAGCCACGGGCACCGGGCGAACATCCTCGGCCGACGCTTCACCCACACCGGCATCGGGATGGCCCGCAGCACCAGCGGCCGGCTCTACATCGTGCAGCTCTTCGCCGACTACTGATACCATACTCCCGACCAGCACGCGGCATAAAGGCACCAGGGGCCCAGCTCCTGGTGCCTTCGCGCGTCTACCGGGCGCACGGCGGTAGCTCAGGCGCGCTCGCGTTGGGCGGCGTGGATCTCCTCCAGGGTGGCGCGCAGGTCACAGGTCAGGCGCCACTCCGGATAGTGGCTCTGGAACTTCGAGACATCACTGATCCACCAGCGGTGGTCGCCCACCCGGTTCGTCTCGGAGTAGCGCACCGACATCTGGTTGCCGGAGATCTCCTCGCACAGGCGGATCGCCTCCAGCACGGAGCAGTTGGCGAAGCGCGAGCCGCCGAGGTTGTACACCTCGCCCGGCCGGGGCGCCCGGCGGAAGGCGTCGAAGGCGCGCACCAGGTCGCGGCTATGGAGGTTATCGCGCACCTGCTTGCCGCCGTAGCCGAAGATGGTATACGTCTGACCTGTGATGGCGCAGTGCATCAGGTAGGCGAGGAAGCCGTGGAGCTGCGCCCCGGAGTGGTTCGGGCCGGTGAGGCAACCGCCCCGGAAGCAGACCGTGGGCATCCCAAAGTAGCGGCCGTACTCCTGCACCAGCACGTCGGCGGCCAGCTTCGAGGCGCCAAAGAGACTGTGCAGGCAGGTATCTACCGGCAGCGTCTCATCGATCCCGGCCTCGTAGCGGTGGCCGGCGGCGATCTCCCAGCGCGTCTCCTGCTCGCACAGCGGCAGGGCGTTCGGATGGTCGCCGTACACCTTGTTGGTCGACATGAAGAGGAACGGCGCCTCGGGGCAGTGTCGGCGCGCCGCTTCCAGGAGGACCAGCGTGGCGCGGGCATTCACGTCGAAGTCGGTGAGTGGCGCGCGGGCAGCCCAATCGTGCGAGGGCTGCGCCGCGGTGTGGACGATGAGAGTGATCGCCTTGCCGTAGCGGGCAAAGAGGGCCTCGATCGCGCTTTCGTCGCGGATATCGAGCGCGGCGTGGGAGTAGCCGGGCACCTCGCGCTCCAGGCGGGCGCGGCACCAGGCGGTCGAGGCGTCCGGCCCAAAGAAGAAGGCGCGCAGGTCGTTATCGATGCCCACCACCTCGAAACCGAGGCCGGCGAAGTAGCGGGCCGCCTCCGAGCCAACCAGGCCCGCCGCGCCCGTGACAATGGCAACAGACATCCAAACCCCCAAACCAAAACAGTGGAGCGGTACCCCCGCGTCGCGCGGGCACCTCTCTCAGCCGCCGAACACCGGCCGTAGCAGGTCGTAATGCGCCACCATCCAGGCGTGCAGGTCGGCCAGAACCTGCTCCGGGGTGCGCGTGGGGCGCCAGCCGCAAAGCTGCTCCAGCCGCCGGCAATCCGACTGGTAGAGGCGCACGTCGGCGGGGCGGTTCTCCGGGCACGACCCCACCGCGATCCGCCGGCCGGTGATCTGCTGGCAGAGGCGCGTCGTCTCCTGCAGCGAGAGGCTGTTCGCCGTACCGCCGCCGACGTTCAGCGTCTGCCCCGCGAACCGCTCGGTCTCGGTCAACTGCCGGTCCACCAGTTCGCAGAGGTCCTCCACGTGCAGCAGGTCGCGCACCTGCTTGCCGGTGCCGCCCCAACCAAGGTAGGCCAACGGCCGGTTGAAGACGTGGGCGGCCATCCACAGGGCGAAGACGCCCTGGTCCACCTTGCCCATCTGCCAGGGGCCGGCAATCACCCCGCAGCGGTTGATCACGGCGCGCAGCCCATACGCCGTCGCGTACTCGCTAATCAGCAGCTCGCCGCACAGCTTGCTGGCGCCATAGAGAGACCGCGCCCCCTCCAGGGGGAACGTCTCGGCGACGCCGCACGCCGAGGCACCGGGCAGCGGCTGCTCCGCCTCCAGGACGAACCGCGTCGGCTCCTCGCACACCCGCAGCGAGTTGAGCGCCGCCACCGGGTAGACGCGGCTGGTGGAGAGGAAGATCAGGTCGGCACCACGCGCGCGCGCCAGCTCCAGGCAGTGGATCAGTCCGCCGAGGTTAGCCTCGATGACGTAGCGCGGCGACTCGCCCCCGTGGCCGGCCAGCACCGACGGCTCCGCCGCGCACTCGATGATCGCGTCTACCGGGTCGGAAGGGAGGTCGTCGGCGGCGCGCACGTCCCCATGAACGAACGTCACCCCGGCGGCGCCCAGCCGCGGCAGGTTCAGTTCCGAGCCGCGTCGGCGCAGGTTGTCGAGGGCGGTAATGTGCCACTCGGGGTGCCACTCCTTCAGGCGCACCGCCAGGTTAGCGCCGATGAAGCCCGCGCCACCGGTGATGAGAACCGATCGTGTCATCTCGTTCGCCACCACATTCCGAGGCAAGGAGCACGCCTCGTCACCCCCGGTTCCCCGACCCGCAAAATCGGGCACCCCAGGCCCAACACCCTCACCCCCTCCTACACCAAGACCGCGGTCGGATCGCCGGCGTCCCGCC
>JAAZEB010000143.1 GCA_012512505.1 Armatimonadota bacterium
CTGCAGGTCCGCTACAATCTCCGGCTGCGGCAGACCGCCCGGCGCGGCGTCGGTGGCCGGCATGCCGGCTGCTTTCTGGTCCGGCTGGGTGTCGCGCTGGAGGCGCAGCGAACTGGTGTCGGCAGCGGGCTTGGCCTGGGAGAGGCGCTGCCCCGGCTGCGTCTGCCCGCCCGGGTTGTTCACCGTCACCACGATCGGCGCCGACTCGCCGGTGTTCTGGGCGGCGTCGTAGGCGTAGACTCGGATGGAGTGGGGCCCGTTCGGTACCCGGGTGCTATCCCAGGAAAACTGGTAGGGCGGGTGGTTGGTGCCGAAGAGCATCCGGTCGTCCAGGAAGAAGACGACAAAGCCGACGCCCGCGTTGTCGAGCACATTGGCAACGAGCTGCACCACCCCGGAGACCACGGCGCCGTTGGCGGGGGATTTGAGGGCGACGGTAGGCGCCTGCGTGTCCGGGCCATCCTGACGGGCATCGACGTAGACGGAGACGGCCACGTTGCCCGGTTGGCCTTTAGCATCGATGGCGATCGCGGTGATCGTGTGAACGCCGGCCGCGAGGCTCTTGGTATCCCAAAGGAAAGTGTGCTGTCCTTGTGGCGCGGGCGGATTGAGCTTCACCTGCTGTGCGAGCGCCTTATCGACGTACAACTCCAGATCCGTCACGTTCACGCCCGAGGCGCTGCGGTAGGTGACGGCCACCGTAACCTGTCCTTGCACCAGCGCCCCGTGAACGGGTTGGGTGATGGTGACGGTGGGGCCCTCGGCGGTGGCGCCTTCGGAAGTGAAAGCGCCGTAGCAGAGGAACGACAAGGTGGCGAGTGAGAGCACGCGCAGGATGGTTCGCATTTCCTTCACAGGACCGCCTCCTTATGTTGGCCCGAGGGTGGGGAAGCTACCGGACGGGGTCTGGTCGGCATGCCGAGGAACATCGGGCAGTGCTGACAACAGACGCTACCTCAGCATAGCATATCCATGGCTGCCTGTCAAGCATTTGATCGCCGGGTAAGCGTTCCAGAATCAACAGTACGAGCCGGCAACCGCGGTCAGAACACCGGCCGCCGGCCGGTGACACCCCGCCAGGAGTAGTCTTAGCGTGTCAGGAAGAGGCCGGCGCTGCGATGCTACTCTGATTGTTGAACTGCGACACTGCTGAAACTGGCGCTTGCGGCTTGACGGCGCTTCCCCAGCGAGACGACCCACCGGTCGGTTCGCCAGTGTTGTTCGCAGGCTCTTTTCGGGACCGGCGGCGGGGGTTCCTCCTAGCGAACGTCCCTTTTGCGCGGCGGCAAGCCCTGGCTAGGGGATGGGCGCGCTTCGCCCGGGTGGTCGCCCGTTTGGCATCGGCGCCGTCTGGGTAAGCCGATGAGACTGAATGCATGCCTCCCGCGGGGCGGGGCGGCGTGAAGGGAGCGGGCACCGGTTTGCTGAGGAGCGGCAAGATGAGCACGGCGCTCTACGATGGGGTCTACCAGCGGGCGCAAGAGCTGCGCGAACGGCTAGACCGGATGGAAGAGTGGTTCAACGCCCACCGCGACACTGGCGACGTGGAGGACCTGCGCTGGCGCCGCGAGCGTTTTGCCGCCGCGCGGCGGGAGTACGCGGAGCTGCTGCAGCTTCTGCAGGCGCGTGGTGGCTCTGCCGCGCGGGCGCCTGCGGCTGCGGACCCCCACGGGCAGCCAGGAGGGGAGAGCGAGTAAGATGAGAGCCAGTGGCGGGGATGACCGACCCGAGGAGGGCAATGCCTGGCCAACCGCCGCGGAGCCGGATCCAGACCGCAGCGCCGACCCGCGGTTCCCGCTCGAGGAGCAGACGCCCACCATCGGTCCGGTGGGGCAGGGCGACATCACCGGGGCGCCGGAGCTTCCGGACAACCTGGCGAACCCGAGCCGCCGTAAGCACCCGACGATCCTGAGCGCGGAGGGAGAGCAGGAGGCGCCGCTCTCAGAGCTGCCGCCGGGGGAAGGGGTGTGATGCTGCCGCTCCACGACAACGTGCCTTCGCGTCACCGCCCGTGGGTGGTGTACGCCTTGATCGCGACGAACGTGCTGGTGTTCTTCTACACGCTGCTGCTGGGCCCGGCTGGCGCACGTCAGTTCGTCTCGGCGCTGGGAGTGACGCCGGCCGACTTCTCCGGGGGCGTGCCGGCCCCCCGCGATTACGTGACCCTTTTCACCGCGCTGTTCCTGCACGGGGGTTGGCTGCATCTGATCGTGAACCTGTGGTACCTCTGGATCTTTGGAGACAACGTGGAGGACCGCATGGGGCACGCGCGCTTTCTCGCCTTCTACCTGCTGGGTGGGGTGGCCGCCAGCTTCGCGCATATCCTTCTGAACTGGGGCTCGCCGGTGCCCAGCATCGGCGCCAGCGGTTCTATCGCCGCCGTTTTGGGCGCCTACCTGCTGCTTTTCCCGCGGGCGCGGATCGTCACCCTCGTGCCGCTCATTTTCATCTTTGCGGTGCAGTTGCCGGCGGTGGTGGTGCTGGGGGCGTGGTTCGTGCTGCAACTATGGAGCGGCCTGGGAACGCTGGCCTTCGGTGCCGCCAGCGGCATCGCTTACTGGGCACATATCGGCGGGTTCGTCTTCGGCCTGCTGGCGGTTCCCTTCTTCGTGCAGCGCCGCCGCCGGCTGCCGCTGGCGCGCCCCCGCGAATCGTGGGGGCCTACCTGACGCTTTCCCCGCGGTGCTCGCGGTGCGGGGGGCCAGTGTGAGGGACACCATGGCTGATCGGGAACAGGAACCGCCGGCCTCGGCGCCGGCAGCGGATGAGGAGCGCGAGATCGTGGTGGTCACCACGCCCGAGGTGGTAGACACCGGGCAGGTGGTCACGCCGGAGGCACGGCGCCGCCCCCTGCCGGCCGGCACCGAGGCGCCACCGGAGGATGAAGAGGTGGTGCCCGTCGGCAGCTACGAGACGTGGGACCAGTCTGGCCAGGGCCTCGACGCGGTGGGCGCCGGGATGACGGGCGACACCACCACCGTGGGCCTCACCGGCACCGGCTTCGAGGACGACGTGGAGGTGTAGGGGCTAACGCTGGGGCCGGATGCGCACCCGGGCGCCGGGAGCCGGCTCGGCCCACAGGCCGCGGCGGGCTTTGCGCGCCTCCGCCTCATAGCTTTGCCAGGCGCGAACGTCGACGTGGCAGGGCCGGTGGTCGAGGATGCGCGCCATGCCGGCACGTAGCACCTTGGTGTTCAGGTTCGTGGCATCGGGAAGGTAGACCACGGCGCGCACCCGGTCGAGGTAGTCGTTCGGGCGCTCGGCGCAGATCTCCACCTTGATCTGCTTGCCCTGCACCAACTGCCGGGTGTAATCGAGCGACTGGCGCCAGCCGGGCTCTCCCTTCGCCGGGGCGATCACGCCGATGAGCCGGATCCGGCCGACTTTCGCTCCCTCGATCAGGTCGCCTTCCAGTACCCGGGTGCAGGTGTCGTGGGTGAGGAGCCGGCCGGCGCTTTTGGCCGGGGCGGCGGCGGGCTTGCGCGCGGACTGCGCGGCGGCGTGGCTGGGCAACAGCAGCGCGCCGCTCAAGATAGCGGCAGCGGCGATCTGCCTGGGATCAGGTAGCACGGCGGTGACCTCCGTAACGGTTTGCTGGGTAGAAAGTTTGCCGCCGCCCGGCGGGAGTCCTGCTGCCGCCTCCAGGCCCGCCCGCCGTTCACTCGCTGCCGCCGGCGGCCGGCGGCGTGCTCTCGCCTTCCTCCTCCTCGGTGAAGAAGAAGGTGGCGTCGGTGATCCCTTCCGCCTGGAACCCCTCAGCGCCCTCTTTCAGGTGGACGACCACTCGCTTGCACTGGAACCCCTCACCCTTGGTGTTGGTGACGTGGACGTTCCCTTCGAGAACCACCGTCTCTTCGTTGCCGTCGTAAGAGAGGCGCTCGCCGGTGGCGGTGCGGGCGGCCCGCTTGTCCTTTTGGGTCAGCTTCAGGTTGCCGGTGGCGATGCCGCGCTTCGCCTGGTAGAAGTAATCCATCTTGTCGCACAGCACGACGACCGGCTCTTCCACCTGCGCGCGGGTTTTCTGGCCCTGCTCCGTTTTCGCCTTCTTGGGCCGGGCCACCAGGCGCACGTTGCCCTCTGCGGTGGCGCGCTTCGCCTTCAGGTCGGCGTGGATCGTGTCGGCGGTGAGTTCGTTATCGGGGTCCCACATGCGGGGCTTGCCGGTGGCCCGCATCCAGCGCTGCTCACGGTTCCACACGACGCGGTCGGCGCGCAACACCGACTGCGAGTCAGGCAGCTTGATCTGATCCACGTGGGTGGCGGTGAGGGTCTTCGTCGCCTCATCCCAGACGGCGGTGCCATTCTCCGCGTTGATGACGAGCTGCCGCTCCTTCTTGGCGGCGGGGGCGGGCTTGTCCGGCGCGGGCGCCGCGGGCCCCGGCTGGCTCCCGGTCGCAAAGAGGGCAGCCAGCACGCCTGCCGTCACGATGAGCGATGTTGCCACGCGGCGATGCATCACCGGCCTCCCTTCGCTGCCCCGGCCGCGTTCCCGACGCCCAGCGTCTTCTGCACCCGCTCCACGTCGGCCTCCAGGTAGATGCCGCCCTCCAGGTGCAGTTTCTTGAGGCGCACGTCGGCGGTCATCCGGCTGCCGCGGAGGACGGCCCCCGGCTGGGTCACCTCCACCGGGTTCGGGCAGATCAACTGCTCCTCGCGGGCTTTCCACTCCATGTCGCGCGTCTCGAAGGTCACCTTGTTGTTGGGGTCCAGCGACTCGACGTGAACCGCCCCCTCAATCTTCAGGTCCTTCGTCGCCGTATCCATGATGGCGCGCTCGGCGGTGAAGCGGAGGGAGGGCTTGCCATCTTTGCCGAAGACGCCGGCGCCGCGGCTCCCCTCGGCGCCGTTCAGGCGATCGCCCTGGGTGAGGATCAGGCGCTCGGCGGAGAGCTCGTACAGCTTGCGTCCGTCCTGAATGCCCTGCATGCGGGGCAGTTCGCCTCCCTTGCCACGGATCTCCTTGCCGTCGGGCGGCACGGGGTAGGGGACGATCTTGCCGTCAACGGTGACCGTGGGAGGCAGGGGCGCCAGGGTGGTGTCAGTGGGGGCAGGCGCCGGCTCGCCCGTTGGTCCGGCAGAGCGCCGCTGATCCAGCTCCAGCAGCAGCGCCCCGGCCCCCATCAGGAGCGCGAGCACGACGCCGATTCGTTCGAGCTTCAGATTGCCAGCCATTCGCTCCTAAGCGGCCTAAGGGAACACTGGCGCTGGCGGGGGCACATCCTGCGTGGCTGCCAGGCTCACCCGGCCGATGTCAACCGTCTCCACCCCCACCGTCACGGTGAAGCGCGCCTCGGCGAAGCCGCTCTTGCTGACAACCCCCTCCAGCGTGATCCCGGTCGTCAGTCCGGTGAGCACGAAGCGGCCGCTGCTATTCGTGGCCGTCGCCTGATCGCCAAGGGTGACGGTAGCCCCCTCCAACGGCGCGCCCGTTTCGCGGCTGACCACGACCCCGGTAACCGTCGGCTGCGTGCCAAACTGGCCCATCTGCAGTTGGACGGTGGCCGGCCCAAGCTGGTTGCCCAGCGAGTCGCGCCCGAACACCTGCACGGTGATCGGGCTGCCTGCCTGCGCCATCACCACGGTGCTGCCGGTCCAGTTCTTCCCGGAACCGGTGAGGGTGAGCTGGTCGGAGGCGCCGGTGATCACCGCCCAGACCAGGGCCATATTCGACCGGTCTGTGGTTGCCGACACGGTCACCGTGTTGCCTGACAAGGTGGCGGTGGCGCTGAGGCCGGCGCTCCCCGCCGAGCCCGGGCTATCGCCTCCGCCGCAGCCGGCAACCAGGGCAACCCCCAGCAGGGCCACGGCCGCCGGGAAACCGAGTCCGCGAAAGTGGGTACGCATACCGATCTTCCTCTCGTGCAGGTATTATACCATGGGTGTGGTAGGCAGGCAATCACCTGCGGGCTCCTGCGGAGATTCCGCCATCAGGCTGTAAGGGCAACGCCTTCGCGAGCTTGCCGGGCCGGAGGGGTGCCCTCCGGGGCGCGAGCGCCTTGCCCCGCGGCGATGCTGGAATTCCAGGGGCTCCTGCTGCCGATCACGCTTCGGGGCGAGGCGGCCCAGCTCCTTGTGGTTGTTGTCATTCCCTGTCGGCGCGCGGGCGCGGCGCACCCGGTGGCCGGCACGCCGACAGGGCGGTTGCTCGCGGACCGCTCCGGAAGGGCACCCTTACTTCTTCAGGTTGAAGTTCACGTCGGTGTGGCGGTCCTCGCCGGAGAGGACGGTCACGTTTGCCGTCTGCGGCGGATAGCCGGTGAGTGTAGCGGTCACGACATAGGTGCCCGGCGGCGCGAAGATATAGTAGGTGCCGGCGCGCTGCGGCGTGGTGTCCATCGTGGCGGCGAACGTCTCGTTGGTGGTGGTCTCCTTGGCGGAGACGGTGGCGTTGGCTGCCGGCACGAAGGTACCGCTGCCGGGGTTGTAGAGCACGCGGCCGCTGATCGTGTGCGGCGGGATCTCCGGCGGGCGCGACGCCTTGAGCGCCACCTCCACCGTGGCTGCCTGGTTCGGGCGCACCAGCACCGTCTGCCGGACTTCCTCATAGCCCGCCAGGCGCAGCACCACCTCGAAGGTGGTGCCCGTGGCGGCGACCTGGCGGGTCACCTCCACCGGGGTCTTCTGGGGGATCTCCTCGCCGTTGATGAGCACCGTGGCCCCGGCCGGGGTGGAGCGCAAGACGAGGGTGCCTTCCTGGATGGCCGGCGTCGTGCTGCCGCCGCCCCCGCCGCCGCACCCGGCCACCAGGGCCAGCCCGGCGCCGAGGGCAAGCAGCGCCCGCACCATCCGCCCGCGATTGAGGGTTGATACGCGTCTTCGCATGCGTTCTTCCTATCTGGTCAGCACCACCGGGCGGACGGCGCGGACGCTCTGGCCCTCCTCGGTGGTGGCAGTGAGCTGCAGCAGGTAGACCCCGGAGGCCAGCTTCACGCCCGGTTCACTGCGGCCATCCCACAGCAGACGGTTGGTGCCGGCCGATACGGCGCGGCTGCGCGCCAGTTCGCGCACCGGGCGCCCGCTGGGGCTCATCACCGAGGCGTTCACCACCGCGTCGGCGGAGATCGTGAACTGCACTTCCAGGCTGCCGGGGCCGCGCGTGGGGGTCACCACGATGTTGCTGATCATCAGCGCGCCCGCCGGCCCGCGTCGGGCCTCCAGGCGCAGACGGCGCCGCCCCGTCTCTCCCGAGTTGATCACCAGGCCGCTGCTAGTGCGCAGGTAGCACCGCTGGCCGCCATCCAGGTCGGCCAGGAAGAGGCGCACGTCGCGCGGCAGGGAGGACAGCCCCTGCCAAGAGAGATGCACGTCGCGGTTGCGCTCGCTGGTGTCGAGGAGGATCTCCCATGCCTGCACCAGCGGCCCCTCGCTGCGGATATCGATGGCGTAATCGCCCGCGGCGCGGCCCCACTCCGGGTGCTGCACCGCCAGGCGGACGTACTGCTCCAGATCCGGCGGACGCTGGGCATCGTGGAGGGCATCAAAGCCATCGGTGGCCGCGCGCGAAGTGCCCACCAGCACCGACCCGGCGGTGTTTCCCACCCGGGCCTGCAGTTGCAGCCGCCAGCCATCGGCGGTCGCGTCCGACGCCAGCGCGGCGCTGCGCACGTCGCCGACTACCGGATCGCCCGGCAGCAAGGCCGCCGGAGGGTTCTGGCCGGGCGAGGCTACTGCCGGCACCTTCAGCAGCAGGTTCGTCTCGGCCTTCACCCAGTAGCCGAGCCACGGCTCCAGGCTCTGGGCGGGCGTGTAGCCTGCTTGCTGCGTGTAGGCCCAGAAGGTGCCGCTCACCAGCCCCCGGCTCACCGCCGTGGCCAGCGGGATCGCCTTCTCCGGATCGGTCGGGTCGGTAGACACGCTCAGCGTGTTGACGGGGACCGCCTGCAGGAACGGGTGCCCAATCTGGTTCCACCCGGGGCGCAGCGGGATGAAGAACGACTGGTCTTGGGGCAAGGGGTTGCCCTGGAAGCTGATCGTTGTTTCCTGGCTCAGCATCAGCCAGTAGCCGATCCCGGGCGCCAAGGGCGGCGTGCCGGGGTAGATCCGGTAGCGATAGCCGTCGGTGCCGGAGACGTAGGTTGGATCCCAGTGCGCCAGGCGCAGCCGGTTGGCCGGCACGCCAAGCGCCTCGGCATCGGCGACGGCGGGATAGGCAGGCACCGAGATCATGTGCGTGCCGGCCGGTAGCTTCTTCGTGTAGGTCGCCGCCGGCGGGCGCGGCCCCTGCACGAAAGCGGCGTAGGAGTCGTAGCCGGTGTTGATCTGGCGGGTGACAAAGCGGCCCTCCGCGTCGGTGACACGCACGCTCAGCTTGTGCCAGCCGTTCAGGCCAGCCTTCATGCCGAACGCCGCCTGCGTCAGGTCGACCACCTTCTCCTGGCCGCTGCCGACAATCACCCCCACCTTGCCGGCCTCGCTGTCGAGCGCGACGCCGTAGAGGTCGTTCGGGCTGCTCTCAGGGCCACGCACCAGGTAGGGCCAGAGGACCATTCGGGTGATGCCGTCGAGCGTGACCTGCACGTTCACCTTCTGCGGCCCGCCCACGTTGTAGATGGCGGGCGAGATCACGCCGACGCCGGCGTCGGTGCCGGCAGAGGGAATGATGGCCTCGTTCCCCTCCTCGGCGAAGTAGTCCTGGATGAAATCCCAGCTATAGTAAGTGAGCTTGGCGGTGCCCCCCAGCGGCGTCTCATTGCCGGACGCGGCGCGCTGGAAGTTGAAGAAGAGCAGGGCCAGGCTGCGGTTCTCGTGGTCGCCCGGGTCCCAGGTGGGCACGGCATAAACCCAGAAGTGGCGCCCGTCGCGCACCGAGGTGTCGAGGATGTGCTGGCGGCGGTACCAGTCGTCGAAAGCAAGCCCTTCCACGGTGGGCACGACGCTGGCGGCGATTGCCTTCAGGGCCGGCACGTTGCCCGCCAGGCCCGGCGCGAAGCGCTGGTAGTAGGCGGCGTTGAAGCTGCTGAAGAAGTTGGGGTTCTCCACGTAGGCCTTGGCCCAGGCCGCGCCCGCCATCCCCGAGCGCAAGACGAAGCTCCAGAAGGGGAAGACGGCGGCGTTGTCGGCCGCCACCATCTGATCGAAGTTGGCCGGCCAGAAGCGGGGGTTGCCGATCCCGGGCAGGTTCATCAGCTCGTAGAGCGGGAGGAAGTAGAACGTCTTGTGCGACTCGCCCAGGTCATAGTTGCCCTGGATGTACTTGTAGATAGCGTAGGTGGCGGCCCAGGTGAAGCCTTCCTCCCAGCTATCGTAGGCGAAGAGGGCATCGTCGTGGAAGGCGTAGAGGACCAGGTGGGTGAGGAAGTACATGTCATCGCGGAAGTCACCTGTCGGGTTGATCCGGATCTCGTTGGTGCTGGCGTTGTAGATGCCGCTGCGCAGGTGCATCGCCGAGTCGCGCAGCAGGTCATCGCGCACGATGCGTACCGTGATCTTGGCCGAGGGCGCGCCGTAGATCTGCTTGGCCACCGGGTACATCAGGTCGACGAAGCCGCGCACTGCCGCCAGGTCTTGTGCCGTCCAGCCCTGGTAGGTGAAGGTGATCTCGCCGCCGCCCAGGCGCCCGCGCGTTTGGCCAAGCTGCTCCAGCTCCGGCAGGCGCAGACGGCCGCTCTCGCGCAGCACCACCGGGCGGGAGAAGCTGAGCCGCGAGTTTGGGCTCAGAAGCCGGTGGCGCACCAGGAAGCGATGCACCTCGCTGGCCGCGCGGGCGGTCGGCTTGCCGCGCTGCCAGGCGAGGGCCACGGCGCTGTCAATTGTCGCGCGCGAGGCGCCCGTCGGCACGTCAACCACCATTGGACCCAGGAGCCCGTCAGCCACGGTGGCGAAGGCAGCGTTGGAGCGGTTGCCGGAGGCGGTCACCTGCGCGCCGGCGTGCGTGCCGCTCGCCAACAGGGCGGCGGCCAGGAGTACGACGATCCCTATTCGGTGCAATTGCTCCTCCTCAGATGCGCGGGCTCACTGCACGGTAAACCGCGCCAGCTTGCTGATGGACCACCCGTTGATGCTGTTGATACTGGCGCTGTTGCCCGCCAGCACCACCCAGTAGTAGGTGCGCCCCGGCTGCAGCGCCGCCGAACCGGAGTAGGCGACCGAGGTCTGGGCGGCCATCAGGATCTCGCTCTCCCAGACCGGATCGACCGCCCCGTTGGGGAACTGGTCGAAGAGCTGGACGCCGTAGAGGAAGGCGCCCGGCAGTGCCTCCCAGGAGAACGTCGGGGTGGCGGATGCCGAGCCGCCATCAGGGCTCAGCACCTGCACCTGCCCCAACGGGCGCGCCTCGGCCACGCCACTCGGATCGGAGTGCAAGCCGCGCGAGTTCACCGCCGACACCCGGTAGAAGTACGACTGCCCGGGGGCCAGGCGCGCGTCGTAGTCGATCCAGAGGCCGGCGTGGGGGTTCAGCAGGTCCTCAATCAGGCTGAAGCCGGTGTTGCCCTGGGTGCTGCGGCCGATGTAGTAGCCGATGATGTCGGGGTCACCGGGCACCAGCCACGACAGGTCCACCTCGATCAACGAGCCGGCCGGCGCCGTCCGCGTGCGCTGCACCACCCGCTTGTCGGTGGCGCGCGTTGGGCGCGCGTTCCAGCGTCCGCTGCGCGAGATGGCCAGCAGGCGGTCGCGGATCGCGGCGTAGCCGCCGGGAGCGCGCGAGGCGGTGGCCGGCATGGTGAACGCCACCGCGTCTAGCGAGCGCGGGGGCGACGGCCGCGGAGTGGTAGTCAGCGGCAGCTCGAAGTTCACCACCACCGTGCGGCCGGCGGTCACGTAGATCTGCGGGCCCATGCCATGGGTGACGGTGGCCAGGTCCGGGAAAGCGGCCGTCACCACCCAGAAGCCCTCGGGGACCGAGGTGAAAGCGTAGTTGCCATCGGCATCGGACTCTGCCTGCTGCGGGGCAATGGTCGAGTCGGGCAGGAAGTCCTGGCCGGCCGCTTGCGACGCGAACAGCATCGCTCCCTCAACGGCTCGCCCGCGCCCGTCGACGACGCGCCCCTCGATCCGGCCCATCGCCCCGCTCCGAGCGGCAACGATGTCCGCGTTGGCGGTGGTGCGCCCATCAAGCACCGTCACCCCCTCGCGCGTGCCGACGAGTTGGAGGGTGCCGGCGGTGGTGGCGACGTTCAGCGTGTGGACCCCGGCCGGCACGTTGGGCAGCGTGAAGATGCCGTAGGTGGTGGTGCGCACGGAAATGTCAGTGCCGCGCACGGAGACTTCGGCGCCCACCAGGCCGGCCACCGCGTCGCTCAGCGCCCCACCGTCCACGACGCGGCCGGTGATGCGGCCGTGCCCAACGCGGGTGAGCGTTGGGCTGCTGCGCTGGATCCGGTTCACCTCGACGGCAATCTCCTCCCGGAACGGGTGGAAGCCGTTGAGGCGATACTCAATGATGTGCTGGCTCACCGGAACGTTCGCGAGCGTCGCCGGCGTCGTGCGGCCGGTGTCTACCCCATCCAGGTAGATGCGGGCGCCGGTGGGCACCGACGTTGCCTCGATGGTGCCGCGTCCGGCGGAGGTTGGTGTCAGCGTCGCCTCCAGGGTGAAGGTGTCGCCCTCGGTGACGGTGATCAGCCTCGACCAGAGGTTGTAGCCGGCCAGGGAGAGGGTGATGACGTGCTCGGCACCCAGCCCGGAACCAGTGGATACGTCCAGCGTGGCGGGCGTGCGGCGACCGACCTCGCGGCCATCGACCTGGATGGTGGCGCCAGCGGGCGTGGAGCGCACCACCAGATTGCCCGAGCCGCCGGTGCCGCCGCCGCCACCGGTGACCTCTGAGCTCCCCCCGCAGCCGGCGAGGAGAACGACCAACAGCGCCCCGGCCCCTGCAATGGTGAGGTTACGCATACGGCAAGCTCCTTTGGATCGCGGTTGGCAGATAGCGTCACATCGTCCGCAGCCCCAAGCTGCGATGCCGTCGGCCCCGCTGCCCCGGTTCGATCCCATAGACGTAGCGGAAGGGCAAAGTGTTTGCTCGGATCCCAGGCGATCCCTGGGCGTCGGTGTCGAGGCCCCGCCGGCAGGGCCGGCAGCCTCAGAAGTTGGCGTCTATTTGTCCGGTCAACTGGTTGCCGCTGTAGTTGCGGTTCGGGTTGTTCCGGTCCTTATGGCTCACACGGCTGACGTCAACCCGCAGGTTCCAGTTCAGCTTCTGGCCGAGGAGCGGCTTCAGCGAGAACTCCAGCCCTAGCCGGCTGGTGAGGCGGGTGGAGTCTTCCGGCCCGCCTTCAAGGCTGAAGGTGCCGCCCCCCTTGGTCCGCAGCATCTGGAACTCGGTGAACACCTTTCGCCCCTGGCCGATCGGGTAGTCCACGCCGAAAGAGAGCGTGTTGAACTGAGTGTTGTAGGCCGTCGTGGTGGGGAGGGTGTCTTCCCCGGTGCCCGGGTCACTACCGGTGGGATCGCTTCCTGGCGGGATGTAGCCGCCGAACGCCCCGAGGCTGGTGTCGGTGCCCATGACGTGGTAGTTGAGGCGGAAGGTGAGCTTGCTGAACGGACCAAACTGGGCGCCCAGGGCCGCCATCGAGCTATCGCTGTTGCCGCCCCCGGAGCCCACGAACCGGTTGCGCTGCTTCATGAACTGCGCGTTGAACGAGAAGCGCTCCCACGGCATGTAGGTGAGCCCCAGCGTGGTATCCACCGAGTGGCTGTCTGAGCCGGCGAGTTGGCCCTCCTGGAAGCGCGTCGAGTAGTTGAGGCTCAGGCTGAGGCGATCAATCGGGTTGAGCTGCAGGCCGATGGAGCGGTCAATGCTGCGGATCCGGTAGCTCTGCGACTCCTCGGTCGGGTCGGGATCCGTGGTCTCCTGCCGGCTGAGGGCGCGCCAGCCGAGCCAGGGGAGGCTGCGAAGGTTCCCGAAGAGCGAGGTGTCGGCGCCGGGGGGGGTGCCGCCGTCGGGGATGCTGCTGCCATAACCATAGTAGCCGCCCGACCCATAGCTGCCATAGGGAGAGGAGTAGCTGCCGGTATACTGGTCGCCGAAACTGTAATTGCCGGAGTTGAGATAGCCGCCGATGGCGTAAGGGTTGGTGAAGTAGCTGCCACCGTAGCCGGGGTAGCCAGTGCCAGAGTAGCCGCTGCCCGAGTCCGATACGCGGTAGGTGGCGGTGAGCGTCGCCATGCGGATCGGCGAGTAGTTCATCGTGATGCTGGCGCCGGTGGCCCGGTTGCGATTGTCGGTAAACTCGATGGTGCCCGTGTCGTCGTCGGTGCCGTCGGTGGAGTTGGTCACCGGGTAGCGCGAGCTGATGCTGCTGTTGGAGTAGTCGGCCTGGATCGAGAAGCGCGTGCCGGGGATGTAGCTGACGCTGTAGCGCTGGGTGAGGGATGCCGCCTCGGAGCCGTAGCGGCCGGTGTCCTCGTTGGCGCTGTGATCGAAGTTGGCCGAGAAGTTCAGCGTGGAGCCCAGGGCATACTGCAACCGCAGCCCGGTCATTGCCGACCCAGAGTTGATCTGCGGGCCGCTGGTGTGGTAGCGCTGGTGGGTGAGGTCTACCGTCGGCCACTTGGGATAGTTCATCGAGACGCCGAAGCTGCTCTGGAGGGCACGGATATCCCCCTCGGTATCCGTCTCCTCATCGGGTGTCTCCGTGGATCCGCCGGTGCTGCTGCCGTAGTAGCCGTAGTAACCGGCGCTGGACGGGCGCAGCGAGGAGCTGAAGCGGCCGGTGAAACGCAGGTGATCCACCGGCGTATACTCCAGACTGCCTTCGAGGGCGCGCTCCTTCTGCTGAAAGCCAACGCTCTCAATCGCCGAGAAGTTCCGGCCGACATCGCGGAAGTTGAGGCCCAGCGTCAGGCTGCCCAGGGTGGTGGTGCCGCGAATGGAGAGGGCGTTCCCGGTGCGGTCGCTGGCGCCGCCGCTGTGGGCGAAGTGCATCGTCAGGTTGGTGTTCTTGCCGAAGCGGTACTGGCCGTCCAGGCCGAAGATGCCGCGGTCTCCCACCGCGCTGGGCGAGGTGGTGGGTACCACTTCGTACTCCACGATGACGTTCGGGGCCGCGTCGGTGAGCACTCCCGGCGGGGCCGGCACCACCTTGCGGAAGCGCAGCAGGCCCGCATCCAGGCTCACTACCTCGAAATCCACCCCCTCTTTCTGATCCAGCCCATCGACGGTGATGCGGATCACCTTGCGCACGGGGCGGTAGCGCAGCGAAAGCACCATCGGCGTGTTGTCGCCGATGAACTGGTCGGTGCGGAAGTTGGCGTCGGGGGAGCCGCCGGCACGCGCGCGGCTGGCCTGGGCGATGTAGGTGAGGCCGATGAGGCCGCGGTCGAGGAGCGGCATCTCCGCGCGGGAGCCGACCAGGATGCCCGGCGATCTCCCGTAGCCGGCGTACTCGTAGCTCACCTCGATCAGCGAAGTCTGGGGGATGAGCATCGTCTGCTGGAACCAGATCATCCCGGTGTTGTAGTCGATGGTATAATCTTGCCCCAGCTTCTTGGGCTGGCCGTCCACGCGCACCTGCTCCGTGCCGTCGATGATCGGCGAGTAGCGCAGCGAGTAGGGGCCGGGGCTGTTGGTGCCATAGAACTTGTCGAGGGCAACCTGGGCGCGCTCCTCAGACAAGAGGGTGCTGAGTTTCACCCGGCCGACCATCGCATCCACCTTCATGCCCAGCAGTGACTTGTGAAACGGCATGAACTCGTTGCCGGCGATGGCGGCGTTGATGTCGCCCACGGTGATGTCGAGGCCGTTGCCGTCGTAGTCGAGGTGGTACTGCGAGCGGTCGGGCGAGTAGCGGCTGCTCTGGATGTTGGCGGTGAGGCTCACGCGGGAGAGGATGCGCCCGGTGATGCTCAGGCCGGCGTTGTTCTCGAACTGGCGGGTGCGCTCGTAGTTGCCGTAGTTGTAGGCCTGCAGCCCGGTGGCGCTGCCGCGAATGGAATCCATCCGGAAGGTGAATCGGTTGTAGCCGGTGATGGTGATCTCTTGAGCGCCCGCCGCGCCAAGCCAGCCGGCCAGTAGCCCGGCCACCAACAGGAGAGGCGAGTACGATCGCAAGCTCATGGGCGTATCCACGATGCCAGACGTCGGCAGGTGCAGCGCTGTGGGTCTGCCTGCCGCTGGCAGCCGGTGCTCCGGCGGCGGCGGTAGGCGCGCACGGCAAGATCGCGATCCGCTGGCAGAGTGTGGGCAGCGGGAAGCGGCTGCTTCCCTTCACCCCTCGCGCGAACCGGATCCGGCGCTCACCGGCGCGGCCTCGCGACAGGGGCGAGCCGATCAGCGATTTCGCCGGCCTACGCCAGCATCCTGCTGAGCAGCTCCCCGTTCATCAGCGCGCAGCGCTTTAGGTGAGCGGCCTTCTGCTTCAGGGATTGGGCCTCTGCCTGGCGCGCTTCCCAGGTGTTCCGGAGGGCGCGGCAGAGGGCTTCTCCTGTGATAGACGCTGCATCCCCCGCCGGTGTTCTATCCAGCAAGCGCAAGAAGCCGTCGATCTTCGGGTCGTAGGAAACCCCGATGAGCGGCACCCCCTGGGTGGCCGCGAAGATCAGCGCGTGCAGGCGCAGCGCCACCACCAGATCCATGCACCCGAACAGCGCCGGCCACTCTCGCGGCGCGTAGCCCCCGGCCAGCCGCACGGTGGGCACCCCCGCGCGCTCGGCCACGCGCGCCGCCAGCGCCACGTCGGCCGGCGGGTGCAGCGGCACCAGCACTGCCTGCGCCCCCAGCTCGCGGTGAACGAAAGCCACCGTCTCGCTCCAGCTCTCCAGCGCGTTCGCCGCGGCCGGCCACTCGCGCAGCGCGAACGCGACCCGCGGTCGGGAGAGATCCACGCCGGCCTGCCGCAGGATCGCCTCGGCGCGTGGTGGCGGGACGGGCGTCATTGCCAGCACCGGGTCGGCGGTGAGGTGAACCGGGGGGCGGACCACGCCCAGCGCTGTCAGCGCCTCCACGGAGGCGGGGTCGCGCACGGTGATCAGGCGGGCGTGGTTCAGCAGCGCCGCGGTGAGCCGGCGGGCCAGCGGGGCCTGCAGCGGCCCGATCCCTTGCCCGCAGATCATCACCGGGCGCCGGCACAGCCCGGCCAGCACCAGCGTGCCGAGGTAGTAGTAGACCGAGCGGCGGCTAGTGACATCCTGGAAAAGGCTGCCGCCACCGCTGACGAGGGCATCACTGCCGCGCAGCGCCTGGCAGAAGTCGCGCCAGCGGAAGCGGGGGAACGCCTCCACGCCGTGCAGACTCCGGGTGCCTTCCGGATCGGCAGAGGCCACGGTGATCGCAATCTCGGGCACCGCCGCGCGGAAGGTATCGATCAGGCCGGCCAGCACCGCCTCGTCACCGGCGTTGCCGAAGCCGTAGTAGCCCGAGAGGAGGACGCGCGGGGCGCGGCTCACGATGCTTTGCTCCCAAGCATCGCCCCGGTGGCGCCGGGCAGCAGGTGCCGGATCAACAGCACCGCCACCCCGCCCAGCAGCAGGCCGAGCCCCAGCCCATTTGCCGCCCGCAGCAGCGAGAGCGCCAGGGGCGTGTGGATGTGGCAGAAGGTATTCAGCAGCGACACCTGCCCAACCGCGCCCAGAAGCAGCGCCGGCGCCCACAGCAGCCGCCACCGCTTCAGCCCCGCCCACAGCGCTACGACCATCGCCGGATGCCCGATCAGGAACTCTTTGGTGCGCGGCCGCACGAAAAGGAAGCGGTCCATCAGGGCGCGCAGCTTCAGCTCCAGCGACGAGACGCCCATCCCCGGGTCGTTCCCGGTGCGCAGCACCAGCACCAGCACCACCAGCAGCGCCAGCGCCAGGGCGGCGATCTGCCACACCAGAACCGGCTCCGCGGCAAGCGAGCGCAGGTTGCCGCGCACCTGCCGCCAGCGATCCGGCCAGCTCGACGCCGGCACCAGCGCCCCCGCCGCCAGCACCGCGGCCAGCGCCAGCAGCGGCAGCAGATGCGCCACCTTGATCCCCACGAACTGGTCGTACTTCAGCAGGAAGCGGGTATCGCCCAGCAGCCCGACGACCAGCAGTGCGCCGGCCAGTGTGGTGGCCGACATCGCCAGGAAGGCGCAGACGACGCGCAGCAGTGACGGAGTGGGAGAGTAAGCGGTCGCGCCCTCTCGCTCGTCGGCACCGCGCAGCGGATCGCCCCAGCGCAGCAGCGCCAGCGTGGGGAAGACGAGGGCCGCCACCAGCGCCAGCAGCTTGCGCGCCAGGTTCAGGGTGGGGTCGAACCCCAGCAGCGCGGCACTGCCGGCCGCGCCAAGCAGCAGGAGGGCGGTCAGCACCCGCGCTGGCAAGCAGAGGAGCAGGCTCAACAGCAGCACCGTGCCGGCGACAACACCCATGCCGGTCAGAATAAGGAGGGGGCGGCCGGTGTAAAGGGCATCGAACGGGTTAGCCCGGCCGATCACCAGGCCGACGCGCTGGAGGCCGCGGCCGATGGCATCGAGGTAGCGGCCGTTCTCGAGCACCGGGTCTTCCGCCGGTTTGAGGAAGAGGCGCACGTAAAGGAGGCGGATATCGCGCTCGCGTGCCGCCTTGACGAAGCGGTCGGCCGCCTCGGGGGGCGTGAGCTGGTTCATCTCCGCGTCGGTGATGCTGTGAACGCGCACCACGCGCCCCCGCATCAACCGCGCCAGCGCCGCGTCGCCCTGCTGCTTGCCGAACTCGACGAACCCGAAGTTGAGCTGGTGCCGCTGCAGGGCCTCCGCCGTGTCCTGGAGCAGCCCCTTGTTGCCCAGCACGTCGATGCCCACGAACACCACCGTGCGCACCCCGGCGGCGGCCACCTGCGCCAGTGACCAGTCGATCGCCGCCGGGGTGATGCCCACGTAGTTGCCGAGGCGCCCAATCACCTCCACCCCGGCTGCCCGGGCAACGCGCAGCGCCTCCGGCGGGAAGCCGATCCCGGTGCCCCGCACCAGCTCATAGCCATCGCGCAGCAGCACCACCGCCGGGCCTCCCCCGCGGGGCAACAGCAACCGGGCACGTCCCGGCCCCCGCTTCGCGTTGACGTGCGCCACGATCTGCGCCGCCAGGTCGTGCTCCGGCACCACTAGCCGCGTTCCCCGCGCGGGACCCGCCGCGGCGCGGTCGCGCTCCAGAAAGGCACGGCCGGAGTCGACCAGTTCGGCCAGCGACATTTCGGTCACCGCCAGCCCCCCGACGCCGTTCGACTGGCGCAGGCGGCGGAGCAGGGCGGCGGGGTCATAGCGGCCGGTGTGGGCGCTGACGGCGTAGGCGAGGGTGCGTACCTCGCTCCATTCGAGGACGATCTGGACGCCGCGATTGTGCCGCTCGACCCTCATCCGCCGGGAGGCGATCGCGCCGGCAGCCACCAGACTGATCAATAGCAAGGCAACACAAAGACGGGAGGGGTTAGCCACGAATACGCTCCTCAACGATGGTATTATGCAACAGTCGCAAGACGATGGCCTGGGTATCCGCCGGGAGCCCCAGCTTCTCGGCGGTTTCCACCCAGGTGGCGTTGCCCTGATGGGCTGCCATTAGCGGCGCCGTTGGTTTGTTGGTGTTCCGGGCGTAAAGCAGGATGATGGCGGCATCTCCCAGCGAGCAGCCGCGCTCCAGCAGCGCCGTCATTTCCTCCTCGGTTGCCCCAAGGCGAGCGCGGAGGAGCTGACGGAAGATGGCTGCCTCCTCGGGGCGCGCCGTTGCCGCCGCCAGGTCGATGGCGGCATGCTCGGCGCGGGCCCGGGCGCGCGCCGCGTCGCGGGTGGCGGAGGCAACGTGCCGCCGCGCCCGGGCCAGGCAATGCCCGGCCTGCTGCAGCAGCGCCTCCAGCGCCGCCAGGTGCCCCCAGGTGCTCGGCCAGCGGAGGAAGTGGGGGGCATTCAGGTCGGCCAGCACTCCGGCGACCAGCCGGTCGGCCTCGGCGATGTCGGGCACCGCCTTAGCGATTGCCTCCGCGCTTTGGAGGATCTCCTTGCCGGCGCGCTCCATTTCGCCGGCCGTCGTGGTCAGCAGCGGCGCCGACAGCCGGCCGTCTGCCGCCGGATCTTGCGCGGCCAGCAGACATACTGAGGACGCCTGCCCCATGGCGCCGTTCCCGTGCCGCGTTGCCCGCCAACTCCCCTTGATCAGGGCATCCGTCTCCGCGGAGAGCATCAGGCAGCGGGTCACCAGGTACAGCCAACGGTAATCCAGCCCCTGGGGCATCCCCACCAGGCCTGCCTGCAGACGCTGCGTCCATTCATGCCGCGACCAGGCCCGCCGCAGCTCCTTGTGCAGTTTCTGGCTGGCCAGGTTGTACTGGTGCTGCCGCTCCAGGAGGTCGCCGTGGACGGCGATGGCGGCCTGCCGGGCGCGCTCGGTCTCCGCCGGCGGATAGCGGTGGGCGGGGCCGGCCAGCTCCCAGGGCGCCAGCGCCTCGCCAGAGATC